>JAUVJB010000042.1 GCA_030592465.1 Bacteroidota bacterium
GCGATTTTCTATTGACTATTGATTATTGTCTATTGCTCGCTAACACATTGGTTAATAGCTTTATAATGTTATAATTTCTAAAATAAAATATGGCGGTTACATAATTATGCTTAAACAAAAAAACAGGCATTACAAGTAACAAATATTTTGAAATTAATTTCTTACCGCCATATTTTATTTTAGATTTTTAAATATTAAGTCATTGAAATTCATCATGCTAAAAACAAATAATCAATAGAAAATCGCTGATGCTTCGGGACTGACTTCTCACTCTTACCTTTTTGACCTCTCGCCGATTGTTACCGCTCGGTTTGTTGCTATTGCAACGGGTGGTAAGACCTCTCGGGATAAGATAATAATCTTTCATTGCGTCCTGCTTGATTTACCCTATGGGATTACGGTTGAATTTTGGGCGTTCCCAATCCATTGCTCGGTTACCCTCCCAATTGAGCCTTATATCAGATTTCTATTCGTCAGTCCACCAGCTGGCGGATGCTAGGCTTCTTTCAGATTTGCAGTCGCCTGCAACACCCCCTTATACATTTCATTACAGGGTAAACGTGCCAATCACTAATGTTTCCTATCAACTCGGCACATACAAGGACTTACACCCTGCAAGATTATTATCATGCCCGACATACTAAAGGCAATCCGTCAACTGACGAATTAAACCTCTGCGATTTGTTTATCTAACAATTTACTTTCTGTAATATCAATAGCGATAATAACAATTTTATAAGCAGTATCACCATCAAAAATAGGAGCATATACTTCTCTAAACCATTTTTCAACTTTATTAACAATAACACACCTTTCTCTTATTTGCTTATTTCCTGCTTGTAATTCTATTAATAATTCCTCATAATCATCACGTGATTTTTCATCTTTAACAAAAAAATAATCAAGATACTTCCCTTTCATAAAATCAACAGTATAACCATAAGCTTTAGCCATTTGATTACTAGAATCAAGAATCATGCCTTCCATATCGAGAATAGTCATTAAAGTAACGGCTTCCATTGATTTTAAAACTTCTTTAAGCTCAACATCGTGTTTCTCAGCCTCCTCTTGTGTGGCTTGCAATTCCTCTAAATTTTGTCGCATTTCTTCTTCATGTTGAGAAAGTTCATCTTTTTGATATTGTGCTTGTTCTAACAATTTATTAGTTTTTAAATTTACTTTAATGCTTGCTATTGTTGATGCAATACTTTCAGCTACTTGTTCAATAAAATCTATTTGGTAAGGTTTAAATTCGTTAAACGAAACAAGTTCAATCACTCCATATATATAATCATTAAGATTAAGAGGCACAATTAAAATGTTTCGGGGATTTTTATCTGTAGAAATTCCCGTTACAATAGAAATATAATTTTCGGGTACATTAGTAAGGGATAAAATTTTTTGTTCTTGTGCTGCACGTCCAATCAAATCTTCGCCCATCAAAACTTGCTTATTAATATTTTTCTTTCTCCCATAAGCAATTGCTGCCATTAAATCATAACGAATCTCTTTTTCATTATCATCATTAATAATAAAAAAGGCTCCCTGCGTAACTTCAACATATTTAACTAAATTCTTAATAATATTATACGAAAATTTTTTCATATTATCGTTATTATCGCGAAGTATTTCCCCAAATTTTGCTAAACCACGTGTAGCCCAATTTCTTTTTTCATCTTCAACTTTTTGAATTTCTTCCTCTTTCGCAGCTTTAACAAGACTTTCTCTCATCTCCATTAACGAATACCCTAATGTGTCTTTATCACTCAACAGCTTAAACTCAGTATCTAAGTTGCCTTGTCCAATCTCGTTAGCGAAATCAATGGCACTATTTAATCCGTCAATTAAATTATTTGTTGACTTTGAAATATCGCCTACCTCATCAATAGTTTTAATATTTACTTTTTGTGATTTAGCGACATCTCCTTTAGATAGATTTTTTAAAGAGTTTGTAATTTTAAGAATAGGGTTTGTAACTATTTTTTTTGAGACCAATAAAATTATTAAAGAGAGAACCAATAAGCCGACAATTCCGATAATTATTGAGTTAAAAAATATTTTTTTTGCCTTAACCATCAACACTTCTTTTGGTACTACTATTGCAAACGACCAAGGTGTAATTGTTTTGCCTATTTTAATAGGATAAAATGTAATATAACTACGCAATATATTTTTATCAATTGTAATTAATGAAAATTTTTCTCCTTTTTTAATTTTTTCTAAAACATGAAGTTTTTTCTGAGTAAGAGGTGCAAAAGTTTTAAACGATTTCCCTACCAAATTTTTATACGGATGAGTAATAAAAACCCCGTTGTTAGAAGCCAGAAAAGCATAACTTCCTTCAATTGGTTTAATAGAATCGATAAGTTGTTGAAAATTATCAAGAGGAATGTCAATACCAACCACACCAAGAAAATTATCATTTTTAATTATTGGCACAATAGTATTTGTTTCAAGCACTTCGTCTTTTTTGTTACCGGTATATGAATAACGATATGGTTCCATAATTGTTTCTTTACCTGTTGATTTAGGTATTGTGTAGTAATCACCTTGAAAAAGTTCCTGTTCGGTTGACGTTTGTGTTTTAACCTGTCCCTTATCTTTATAAAATGTTGGTGAATAGTTACCGATAAAAGTGCTTTCGATAGCATTAATATTTTTTGAATCTAAAGTATCAATGGTATTTGGTTCCCAGATAGTCCAAACGGAAATATAATTATCGTTTTCTTTAAGAACGCGTTTCATCATATTAGAAAATATTGTTCTTCGCTTTTGCATAGGGATATCGTCAAAATTGTTAAAAATGTGCTGCAAAACTTTTGTAGATTCCATATAGCTGTCAAGATAAGTTTTGATGACGTTTGCATAGTCATTGGCATACGTATCTGCCAGACTTGTTGAATTAATATACGATTTATTCTTTAAGCTAATACTAGTAATACCTACTGCAGCTCCAAAAATTAAAACAGAAGTAAGTAATATAAAAAATAACATTTTTGCGTTCAGCTTCATCTTAACTTCCATTTCTCTCCTCCAATAATATTTATGTTAGGCTCTGTTAACTATATTTAACTCGATTATAATTTTGTCATTAATTTTCAATAATAGTTATTAATTGTCATTAAATTGTCAACAAATAACTAAATGACCCCCGTGAAATATTGCTTCGCCATTGTGAAATATGCTTCGCATTTCATTTGGTAAACAATTTCACAGGGCAGTCGGCGCAGCCAAATGACAACTTAATGACGTGAAGCAAATGACAGCGAAGCTAAATGACATTAAACAAATCACAAAAAAAGATAAATTATATTGCATTTTTCATAATCAGCTAAAAGTATATCATAGTTTACTAATAATCTTTAATTCTTTTTCTGCACCGAGCCACAGTTCTTTAATCTCTATAATTAAATTTAGTATTTCGTCTCTATTATTTTTTGTATTAGCATTATTTTTAATAATAATTAGCTTATCGCATAATTTGCTTAAATCAAAATATTTTAATTTTGAATTTAGAGTACTAACTTTTGAACTAAGTGTTTTCCATTTTTTTTCTTCGTAAAGAGTTTGTATTTCTGTAATTTGTTCGGGTATTGATTTTAAAAACACATTTACGATATTTTTAATACTTAAAATATTATTATTGTAAAGTTTTTTCATAGCTTCTAAATTAACATATTCAAAATTAAACTCTTGATTTAGAATATTGTTTTGAGTTTTATCTTCTTTATTAATTAATTTTGAGTTTTTTCTTTTTTGTTTTATCTCAACAAGTTCAGCTAATTGCACTTTTTTGTTTTCAACTTCGGTAATATCAATGCCAATGTTAATAATTTTAATTGTTTTCCCTTGTGAGTTTAAAATAGGAGTGTATGTTTCAAGCACCCAGCTTTTTTTGCTTTTCGATTTAATAAATTGAATATTTTGTTTTGTTTCTCCGTTTTTTAAGTCATTCCAAAAGTTGCGATATTCTTCTTGTTTTTTTTCATCTTTAAATTTATATGAAGCGCCAATAGCTTTACCTTTCATTTGGGAAGCTGTTAATCCATAAAGATTTAAAAAAATTTCATTTATATCAGTAATTCTTCCCTGTAAGTCATACTCGGCAACAAGCATTGTTTCTTTTATCGTATTAATAAGTCTTGACATTTCTTTTTCACGTTTAGTGGCTTCTTCTTGAGTTGCCTGCATCTCTTCCATGTTTTGCCGCATCTCTTCTTCTTGTTGCTCCAGTTCTTCTGCTCGATTTTGTGATTGTTGTAATAATTGTGCTGTCCGTAAATTAGTTTTTACATTATAAATTGTTGATGCAATACTCTCGCTGATTTTTTCAACAAATTCAATTTGATATGGTTCAAAAACATTAAAAGATTCTATTTCGATTACACCGAAAACTTTTTCATTGAGTTTTAAAGGGATAAACAATAAACTTGCCGGCTTAGCTTTTCCAAGTCCCGATAATATTTTAACAGAATCTTCGGGCACATCAGAAATAAAAATTTTATCTTTTTCTTGTACACATCTTCCAACATAGCCTTCACCAGTATCGATTCGCTTTTTATTTTTTTTATTTTTTTCAAAACCAACTGCTGCTTTTAACTCAAAATAAATATCCTTTTTATCATTATCGTTTATTATATATAAACCTCCTTGTTTTGCATCTAAATATGATACTAAATTTTTCATAATATTATAAGTAAATACTTCAAAGTTATCATTATCATATCTAAGAATATTGCTAAATTTTGCTACACCGTGCGAAGCCCAATTCAAATGAAGGTCATTTAATTTTCGTTTATTTTCATCTTCATTTGCTTTTTTTAGGCTTTTCTGCATTTCTAAAACAGACTTTCCTAATCTGTCTTTTTCACTTAACAATGAAAACTGTGCATTAAAATCACCTTTACCAATTTGTTCTGCAAAATTTGAGATACTTTTTAATCCTTCAATTAATGTGTTTACAGATTCTGCCATTTCTCCAATTTCATCATTAGTTTTAACGGGAATTTTTATTGAATCATTTGCTTCTCCTTTTGCTAATTTTAATAACGATTTAGCGGTTCGCTTTAAAGGAATTGAAACACTTAAGGCTATAAACAGAATTACACTGAATAACAGAAACAAACCAATAAGACCAACAATAGTAGCTATTTCAAATTCTTGTTTTATATCATCGTATATTGTTTTTAACGGCACTGTTATTGCTATAGACCATGGGGTGCGTGTTTCTCCAATAATAATAGGTGAGTATGTAACATATAAGCTGTCTTGTTCTTTAACATTTTGTAATGTATATGAAAAAGTTTCGCCTTTTTTAATTTTTTCAAGTATTAAAAATTTTTTTGCATTAGTAGAATCAAGTTTTACAATTGATGTGCCAACTAATTTTTTATTTATATGGGCAATAAAAGAACCATCATTATCAAGCATAAAAGCTGATGAATTTTTATAAGGATGTATAGAATCAATAAAATAATGGAAATCGTCTAAAGCAACATCCATACCCACCATACCAACATACTTATTGTCTATAAAAATCGGGACAACAATACTTGTTTCTAATATCTCATCACTTTTAAGTTTTGTATAAGAATAAAAATATGGTTTTGTCAATGTCTCTAATTGGTGTGTTTTTATTTGATAATATAAACTAGTTGGGTCATCACCATAAAGATTTAGAGAATCAACTACAAAATCAATTTGGTCATTATGTCTATAATAAGCAGTTGAGATTCTGCCATAAGGCTTATCCCAGGTGCTGTCGATAACGCTTAATTCCCAACTATCCCATACAGAAGTAAATAAAGGGTTGTCAAGCAATAAACTTTTTAATAAATCATTATAGATAAGGCGTTGTTCGGCAGGAGAGGTTTTATCATAATTCTCCATTATTTGTGCCGATGTTCTTGCTACTTCAAAGTCAACATCTAATTTTGAAGATATTAAACGAGCATATTTTTTTGCATAAGAATCTGTTAATTGCCGAGCATCTTCTATTGCCATTTTTTTAAAGTTGTATCCTACAAATTTCACAACTCCAAAATACAGCAAAATTGAAGATATTAGTATGAAAAAAAATATTTTAACAGTAAGACCAATCCTAATTTTCATTTTATTCCTCCATTTTTATCATATATGCATGGTTTTATACTACAAATAGTTATAACTATACTTCACCTGGTTATATTTTGCGTATCGGGGTCATTAATTGTCATTAAATAGTTATGAATGACCACAAAGCCAAATGACCCTGTTAAATATTGCTTCGCAATTTCACAGGGCAGGCAGCGAAGCCAAATGACTATTAATAACAACAAATGTCAAATCATATTACGGCTCTACTGAGCTTGCCGAAGTGCAAAATATATTTACACATTACCCTCATGTTTTTTCAGTTTTTCTTCTAATTCTTTAACACGCTTTGAGTCTGTAACATCAAAAGCAATATTTAATATTTTATAAGGCATCCCGTCAATATCAAAAATTGGCATATATTCTTCTGAAATCCACATATCTTTGTCCACAACTTTGATATGCTGCATTTTCTGTTTATTGATGCCTGCTCTGAGATCGTCCCAAAATTGTTTTGGATTTTCTTCTTGTTTTTCGTCACCAATGCTATAAGCCCCCTGTTGTTTTCCAATCACTTGTTCGTGAGAAACACCAAGTATATTCAAAAATTTATCATTAATATCAATAAGTCTTCCATCCATATCATACTCAGCAACAAAAGAAATTGATTTTATAGCATCTAAAATGCCGGTCATTTCAGCACCACGTTTGGCAGCTTCTTCCTGTGTTGCCTGCATTTCTTCGAGGTTTTGACGCATCTCTTCTTCTTGCGATGATAATTCTTCACTTTGTTTTTGAAATTGTTCAAGCAGAGTGGCTGTTTGCTCATTAATTTTTACTGTTGAAATAGTAGAGGCAATATTATCGGAAACTTTTTCAATAAATTCAATTTGATATTTTTCTAATTCCTTAAATGACACTAATTCAATAACACCATAAACAGCATCGTTAAATTTTGCAGGAACTACAAGCAAACTGCGCGGATTTCCACCACCAAGGCCGGATGTAATATTTACATAATCATCAGGTATATCAATCATATAAATTGATTGTTTTTCAAAGGCACATCTTCCAATTAAACCTTCTGCAATGTTAAATGTTTTATTTATAAGACGATGGCGATCGTAAGCAATAGCTGCGTTTATTTCATATTTAATATTTTTTTTATCCTCATCATTAATTACAAATAAAGCTCCTTGGTTGGCATCAATGTAATTTACAAGATTTTTTATTATGTTAAAAGTAAACTTTTCAAGATTGTCATTGTCTTGTCGTAAAACATCTCCAAATTTTGCAATGCCATGAGTAATCCACTTGTTTTTTTCTTCTTCTTCTTTACGGCTTTTTTCGTCACGATCCGCTTGTTTTAAGTTATCACGCATATTAAGTAAAGAATTACCAATTATATCCTCATCACTAAGCGGGTTAAATTCTGCATCTAAGTTGCCTTTGCCAATCTCGTTTGCAAAATCTGCTGTTCTGTGTAAACCATCTGTCAAAGTATTAAGTGATTGTGCCATTTCTCCAATCTCATCCTTTGAAAAAATATTTAATTTCTTTGATTTGCTAACTTTCCCGAGTGCTAAATCTTTTAACAGTATTGTTGTGTTAATTAAAGGATGAGTAATGTTTTTTGCAATAATCCAAATTACAAAAGATAAGATTAGTAAACCAATTAATCCTATTATCATTGAAATAAAAAAACTTTTATTGGCTTTTTGTACTATAATATCAAGAGGCACAACAATGCCAATTGACCATGGTGTAGAAATATTTTTTATATTAACTGAGGCAAATGAAACATAACTTTTTTTATGTGTTTCTTTATCTGCAAATATTAATGAGAAATTTTGTCCTTTTTGTATTTTTTTAATCACATCAACCGTTTTAAATAATTCCGGATTTGTTTTGTTAATAAACTCACCAACATATTTTATGTTTGGATGAGCAACAAAACAACCATTATTTGCAAGCAAAAAAGAATAGCTTTCTTTAAAAGGATGAATTTTTTCAATAATATCTTGAAATCGTCCTAAATCATTATCTGCTCCTGCAAGACCTACAAATTTATTTGATTTCATGATTGGGACAGATACATTTGAATTTATTACAGCATCTTCTTTTTTACCTGAATATGAATAAAACTCGGGGTCAATAACCCGTTGTTGACCTGAAATTTTCATTTCAAGATAGTTGCTTCCCTGTGTATCTCCTTCAGTATTTAATGGTTTCTGCAAAAATTTTATTTCACCATTTTCTCTATACCATCCTGTAAGCTTTCTTCCATATGGTTTATCCCAAGCAGTATCAATAGCATTAAGCTCCCAACTTGTGGCTACACATAAAAATTGAGGATTATATAACAAAATATTTTTTTGCATATCAATGTAAATCTCTTCCCATTTATTATTTGGTAATTTGTCATAAGACAAAGCTGCCTGTGCCAAAGTACGGGTGATGTAAACATCAATATCTATACCTGATTTTATTAAATTAGCATACTCACGAGCATAAGAATCTGCTATTTGTTCAACATCTTCTGTTGCCATTCTTTTTGAGCTAAAACTCACATAACCAAAAGCTGCTATATAAATTAAAATTGTTGTAGTTAGTATGTATAAAAGCATTTTTTGGTTAAGTTTCATTTTTAATTTCATCTTGATGTGTTTTTATATTTTACTTATATACATTTATTTTAATACCGAATCAAGGGACAATTTTATTTTTAATCCCAAGTACTCATCGATTTTCTCCCGAAGTTTCGGGATTGCTCGCTAGTACATTGATTAACAGCTTCGTAATATTGCAATCCGCCAGCTGGCGGATAGTTTTCGGACTAGTATCGTGTCAATTTAATTATGAAACATCCTATTGTTTTATGGCTATCAGTCAGCTGAATGATGGTCTTATTGTTAAATGGTTAAATTGTTGTCGCAATATAACAATTTAGCCATCCAAACATAAAACCATATAGCCATTTAACCATTATCATATCTAGAAACCATTCCATACAATTATGTTCCGAAATTAAATTGTCAAGATACTAGTCTCAAAATTTAATTATTCATAAAGCTACTAATATAATAAAAAATAATTAACAAAACTAAAACGATTTAAACCCAATAATCTTTCTTACTTCCTGTAATGTTTTTGATGCGTTCTCTCTTGCTTTTTCAGCTCCCATTTTTGCTGTTTTTCGTAAAAAAACATCGTTAGAATTAATGTCGATAATTCGTTCGCGTATTGGAGAAGTAAAATTAATTATATCTTGAGCTAATTGTTTTTTCAAATCTCCATAGCGAATTTCACAATTATTATATTTTTCTTGAAAATAATCAACAGTATCGGGAGTGGAAACAACACTCAATAATGTGAAAAGATTTTTTATTGGTTCAGGCATCTCTTGATTCATTTGAGTAGGACCACTGTCTGTTACTGCACGCATTACTTTTTTCTGAATAGTTTTTGGTTCATCATACAAAAAAATACCATTACCTTCTGATTTACCCATTTTGCCACTACCATCTAAACCGGGTATTTTTACCATTTTACCTTTAAATCCGTAAGCTTGTGGAATAGGGAAGAAGTCAACACCATAAATATTATTAAAACGTTTAGCAAATTTACGTGTCATTTCTAAATTCTGTTCCTGGTCTTTACCAACAGGCACTTTATTCGCTTTTTGAATCAAAATATCAACAGCCATTAACACAGGATAAGAAAGTAGTCCGACATTAATATTATCGGGTTGTTTTCTAACTTTATCTTTAAATGATGTTGTTCTTTCTAATTCCCCTATATAGGCATTCATGTTCATCAACAAATATAGTTCAGCTATTTCGGGAACATCACTTTGAACATAAATTGTTGCTATTTCAGGGTCAATTCCACAGGCAAGATATTCCGACAACACTATTTTAACATTATTGTGCAAGTCGTCAGGGTGAGGATGTGTCGTTAATGAATGCCAGTCAGCAATAAAAAAGTAACAATTATTTTCACGTTGCATACTAATAAAATTTCTTACTGCGCCAAAATAATTCCCTAAGTGTAGATGTCCTGTCGAACGTATTCCGCTAAGAACTGTTTCCATTTTTTTAATTTATATTTAATATTTTTTACAAATCTAATAAAATGTAAGCTAAAATTCATTTTTTTATAATCATATTTATTATATTTAAGCTAAAATAAATTTTTGAATAATGATGATTAATGAGCAAACAATACAGCATCTTTCAAACCTATGTAAATTAGAATTTTCTGATGATGAGAAAACACAAATTATTGATGACCTTAATAATATTTTAAATTTTATTGATAAAATAAAAGAGGTAGATACTTCAGATGTTGAGCCGTTAATTTATATGTCGGATAGAAATAATGTTTTTCGCAACGATAGTGAAACACAAAGCACATCACAAAAGGATGCGTTAACTAACTCTCCTTCAAATAATTCGGAGTTTTTTGTTGTACCGAAAATTTTGTAAAATAAATTATGGTTGTAAATAAACTGCTTTATTAACTTTCCGGTTTTTGTTGTTGTTTTTTACCACAAGGTAAACAAAGGTTATTCACTAAGTTCACTATAAATTTATGATTACGAAACGACTAAAGCTATATATTTTTATTTGATTGTTGTATACAATCCCCCTACGGAGAAAAATCCGTTGAATTTTTTAGCTAACGAGGAGAAAAAAATAAGTAAAAATGAGTAAAATGGGAAAACATTAACTAATTGAAAATAAAATAATTAACTTTGACGTTAGTTGGAATCTGATTCGAGTTACAAATTATTAACCGTTATTAAGTAAATATTGACTATGCGGAAAGTTATGAATCATGATGAAATGGATGAAATTTACAGAAAGATACCAATAGAGAAGGTTCCATGGAATATTGAGACTCCACCAAACGCCTTAGTTGAATTGAGCGAAAGTGGAAAAGTGAAACCCTGCAAAACTATTGATTTGGGCTGTGGTGCTGGCAATTATTCTCTTTATCTTGCCAGTATAGGATTTGATGTTACCGGAGTTGACATTTCTCTTTCGGCTGTAAAGATTGCCAAAGAAAATGCAAAGAAAAAGGGGGTTAGGAGTTGTTTTCTTGTTGCCGATGTTCTTGGTGATTTGAATGAAATTAATGAAACTTTTGACTTTGCATATGACTGGGAGATGTTACATCATATATTTCCGGAGAACAGAAAGAAATATGTTGAAAATGTGTATAGAATACTTAATCCAAAGGGGAAGTATCTTTCTGTCTGTTTCAGTGAAAAGGATTCACAATTTGGTGGCTCAGGAAAATACAGAGAAACTCAATTGGGAACTATTTTATATTTTTCCTCTGAAGATGAACTGAAAGACCTTTTCAATCCATATTTCAACATAAAGGAATTAAAAACGATAAGAATCAGTGGCAAATCTACAGATCATTTTGCGATCTATGCTTTTATGGAAAGGAGATAAAAATACCATTTGAAGACAGCATATACCAATAAATATAGGTCATTGGGCAATAGTAGGAAATTTGAAAGTGAGTACATTTAACATAATACATAGTGGTTTGATACGGAAATGCGTTGTAATGCCCAACGCCCCATATTCGTGCCGATATAAATTATTAAAAACCGGAATTATTTACATTTTAAAAAATCGGTAAGTACACAAAAATGGAAGTTTGGTGCAATTTTCAGTATTCAATAATATTTTAATTTATTTAACGTTTAAATAAATTAACCAAACGATAACGCTCACTTTAAAAAGATATAATTAAATTATATGCGAAAACTAAACATATTACTTTTTCTTTTTATATCGCTAAATTCGTACAGCCAGATTGGCGGAAATTCGGTTTACGAATTCTTAAATTTGTCTAGTTCAGCACGAGCTGCATCATTAGGTGGCGATGTTATTGCAATAAAAGATAATGACTTAAGCCTTTGTTTTTATAATCCTTCTTTGTTAAATAAGTCAATGAGCAATAATTTTGTGTTAAATTATGTAAACTATTTTTCAGATATTAATTATGGTTATGTTTCGTATGCAAAAAATTTTGATAAAACAGGTAATTTTGCAATAGGTTTTCAAAATATTAATTATGGCAATTTTATTGAAGCAGATGAGACCGGTTTGATAACAGGAAATTTTAGTTCATCCGAATATGCTCTTAATTTATTATATTCAAGACCTTTAGATAGTTTGTTTTCTGTTGGAGTAAATATTAAGCCTGTATATTCGGTTTTTAATATTTATAAATCTTACGGAGTAGCTCTTGATGCAGGCCTTACTTATAATAATGAGAAAAAACAATTTACGGCAGCATTTGTCTTAAAAAATCTCGGAACACAAATAAAACCATATCATGAAGAAAATACGGAACCATTGCCTTTTGAGTTAGAAATAGGAGTTTCAAAAAAACTTGCCCATGCACCATTTAGATTTTCATTTATTGCTCACAATCTTGAAACTTATGATTTAACTTACACAAAAACAAATAGTTCAGAACCCACAAACGTAGATGTCTCAAATTCAACAACTTCTAATAATTTCGATTTTTTCGATAATCTAATGCGACACACATTATTTGGTATTGAATTTTTACCCACAAAAAATTTCTTTGTTCGATTAGGATATAACTATCAGCGAAGAAAAGAATTACAGATTGTAAAAGCCACAAATTTTGTTGGTTTTTCGTGGGGTTTCGGCATCAAAATTTCTAAATTTCAAATCAGCTATGGCAGTGCAACATACCATCTTGCCGGAGCTTCAAATCATTTCTCAATTAGCACAAATTTATCTAATTTTTATAAGAAAAAACAGTTACAATCGCAATAAATCAGTATTTTCCATGTTAAATTAACAAAACGAAAACTTTCACTTTAAAAAGGGTATAATTAAATATATGAGTTCAGTATAAATAAGGTAAAAAAGTACGTCATTGCGAGGAACGAAGCAATCTATAACTCTGTATTTCAGACGATTGAGATTGCCGCTCCGCCAGCTGGCGGATCGCAATGACGAAAACACCCTTTTTATACTGAACTCATATATATTATTTAACTTTTCCAAAATTTAAAACTTTGGGAAAGTCTTTCTAAAACAACCAATTAAACTTTTTATTCAACAACATCCATTGTATATAATATTCCTTCGAGTTGTCTTAAATAGTTGCGTTTGTTAAATTTTGGAGCATAAACATAACCTTCAACGGTAATAATTCTCTTGCGTTTCATATCAAATCGTGTAAAACTGAT
Organism: Bacteroidota bacterium; assembly: GCA_030592465.1. GTDB lineage: Bacteria > Bacteroidota > Bacteroidia > Bacteroidales > B39-G9 > B39-G9. Next base: position 13,325 of record JAUVJB010000042.1, read on the forward strand.
AAACGGACCGCCCATAAAATCTTTATGTACTCTCCACAAACCACGAAGTTGAGCTGTATATTTACCATTTAGATAGAATTCTTTAAATTCAGGGGGAATAACGTGTTCAGTTATCATATATGTGTTTGGCAAAGGACCTGCAACATTTTGTTTTAATGCAGAATCTCTAATATGAATTAATAATTTTTCATTTAAAGCAATACTATCATTAATATGATATGTATAAATTAAAATGCCTTGACTAATTTGAGGAGTTTCGTGTGATATCCACACAAAATTACTTGTGTTAACGTTTATCATATAACCTTTTGGCACGGTTAACGATAGATGATGTTTTGAAGTTAATACCTTATTAATATCTTTTTCTTCATATTTTTTGTAATTATCAATTATTCGTTGTCTTTCTGCAACAACCACACTTCTCAATAACTTGTCTTTATTTTCATTAAATATTTTTTTAAATTCAGCCTTGTTTGGAGCTACAATGCTTATAAACAGTTGTGGTCGAGCCCACACATTTTTTCTAAACGATATTTTAGCTTGTTTAATGCTTGGAGATATTTGTGTCATTATAATATTGCGATGTGATTTTAATAAACTTGAGAACGCATCGTGAGGAAAAAATATTATGTTAAACATTGGTTCACCTTGTGGCAAACCATAAATATCTTGCGAAAATACTTTTTTAAAACTTTTGCCGATTTCGGTTTTTCTATAACTTTTGTTCATAACAACAACTACTTCACCGGCTTTACCTGATACTGAAGGTAAAAGAGCTGTTCTTGCTTTCTTGCTTTCACAAGAAATTGCGAAAAAAACCACTGTTATTAACGATAGAATAATTATTTTTTTCATTTGTTTATATTTTTGTATTCGATTGATATTTAGTTGTTTATATTATAGTCCACGAATTACACCTGTTTCAAGTTACATTATTCAATTGCTATATTTGCTTGTATTTTAACAATGAAGCAATTGAGCAATTTCTTGTTTAATTTTTTATAAACGTTTTATTAACGCAAATAATTGTTTGTAAATTTATCAGATAAATTTCAATTAAAAAAGTTTTTGATTATTACGCATTAAAAAATCAGCGAAAGCTAATAATAACTCCTCATCAAATTTTTTAGAGAGAATTTGAATTCCAAAAGGCAGTCCGTTGCTATGCTTACCAAGAGGGATTGATATTGCAGGAATGCCTGTTAAATTTGCATGAACAGTGAAAACATCTTCAAGATACATCTCAACAGGGTTTTGAATTTTTGTTCCTAATTTAAAAGCTGTTGTTGGTGTTGTGGGTGTGATAATAACATCAAAGTCATTAAAAATATTGTTTGTTTCGTTTTGAATTAAACGTCTTACTTTTTGAGCTTTTGTATAATATTCATCATAAAATCCTTTGCTTAAAACAAAGGTTCCTGTCATTATTCTTCGTTTTACTTCTTTGCCAAAACCTTTTGTTCTGGTATTTGTATAAAGCGAATTCAAATCATTTGAATTTTCGTCTCTATATCCGAAACGAACACCATCGTATCGCGATAAGTTTGATGATGCTTCTGCAGTTGTAAGCACATAATAAGCAGGTATTAATAAATCGGCAAGTTTAAAATTTATACCTTTTACTGTATGACCTGTAGTTCTTAAATAATCAAAAACATTTAATGTCTTATTTTTTATTTCTATATCTAAATTTTTGTTTTTAAGATGATTTTTAAAGAACGCAATTTTGAGATTTTTGTTAAATTGTAATAATTTTGAATATTTGGGAACTGGTTTATCGGATGCTGTTGAGTCGAGGTCATCATTACCGGCAATTGTTTCTAATATTATTGCAGTGTCATTAATATTTTTTGCGATAATGCCAATTTGGTCAAACGACGAAGCGTAAGCGATAAGTCCGTAACGTGAAATACGACCATAAGCAGGTTTAAAACCCACAACTCCGCAAAAAGAAGCAGGTTGACGAACAGAGCCTCCTGTATCAGAACCAAGAGCAGCAAGGCACAAATCGGCAGCAACAGCAGCAGCCGAACCTCCTGATGAGCCACCGGAAACTTTTGTTTCGTCAAAAGGGTTTAATACACTTCCGTAAATAGAAGTTTCGTTTGAACTGCCCATTGCAAACTCATCGCAATTTAGTCGTCCGATGATTATTGCATCTTCATTAATTAATCGTTTTACCGCTGTTGAACTGTATGTTGAAACAAATTTTTTTAGAATTTTAGAGCCTGCGGTTGCCTTATGCCCTTTATAGCAAATATTGTCTTTTATTCCTATAACAAGTCCTGCGAGTTTGCCTGCATTATTTTGTTTTATTTTTACATCAATTATCTTAGCTTGTTCTATTGCTTCGTTCTCAAAAACCTCAACAAAAGCATTAAGGTGCTTATTTTTATTAATTCTTTTCAGATAACTGTTAACAATATCTTCAACGCTTAATTTGTTGTTATATAATTGTTTTTGTATTTCTGATAATGAAATATGCATCTTTGTGTTTTTATTACTAAAACTTTTAAGTCATTATACTTTGAGAGGTTATATTTTGCACTTCGACAAGCTCAGTAGAGCCGTAATATAATTTGCTTGCCCCGTGAAATCCTGATTTATCAGGTTATTTCATCAGGGTCATTTAGTTTTATTAACACTTTAAAACAATCAATGACAATCAATCCCGAGACTTCAGCGATTTTTTATTGATGATTTACTATTGATTATTTGTTTTTAGCATACTGAATTTCAATGACTTAATGTTTAAAAATCTAAAATTATAAAGCTATTAACCAATATGTTAGCGAAC
>JAUVJB010000196.1 GCA_030592465.1 Bacteroidota bacterium
GTGATTTATTAAATAAACATTTTTATCGAAAAGAGCATTTTTTATGTGCTCACAATGGTAAAGAATTTGATTTTCCTTATTTGGCACGCCGTATATTAATTAATGGATTAAAACTGCCAAAATTGTTAAACATTGCAGGCAAAAAACCATGGGAAGTAAAACACCTTGACACTCTTGAATTGTGGAAGTTTGGTGATTATAAACATTACACATCGTTAAATTTGTTAACTAACATTTTTAATATCCCTTCGCCTAAAGATGATATTGACGGCAGTGAGGTAGCCGGCGTTTATTGGGTTGATAAAGATATTAAACGAATTGCCAAATATTGTCAAAAAGATGTTGTTGCTCTTGTGCAGCTTTTTTTGCGTTACAAAGGTGAAAAATTAGTTAAAGATGATAATATCGAAATTATTTCTGATTTGTAGGCTTTGTAAAGTCTAAAATATTTTGAATAATTAATTTGGGATATTCAATATGCAGCCAATGTGTTGCATTTTTTATTGTTATAATATTAGAATTCGGAAATAATTTTTTTATCAAAGTGTAATCGCTGTCTAAAATGTAGTTTGAGTTTTCTGCTTTAATAAATAAATAAGGCAAGTTATTTGAACTAGTTTCTTTTTGCTCTAAACCCTCCATTAATTTATGTAAATTTTCACTTATTGCTTTAATATTTAATCTCCACGAGAAGTTATTGTTCTTATCTCTGTAAATATTTTTGAGTAAAAAAATTTGAAAGTTATTTGGAATATCTGTTTGTGCAAATTCATTGGCAATGTCGTTCCTATTATTAATATTTGTTAAATCAAAATTTAATAAAGTGTTAATGATTTTTCGATGATCGTTTGTTTTAATATTATCATTGAGACTGTAAGTTTTTGGTGCAATATCAAGAATTATCAATTTTTTTATACGTTCAGGGTAGCTAAGTGAAAAGTTCATGGCTATTTTTCCACCCATTGAATGACCTAAAAAAACAGCTTTTTCAATTGAATAAAAATTCATAAATTCTAACAGGTCGTTTGTCATAACTTCATAGTTATGCTCATTGCTGTGCAAAGAATGCCCGTGATTACGTAAATCGGGAATAAAAACCTCAAATGTTTTTGATAATTCTTTGCCAATACTTACCCAATTATCCGAACAACCATACAATCCGTGTAAAATTATAAAAGGATATCCATTGCCGTATTTTCTATAAAAAAGTCTCACAATTTAGATTTTAGATTTTAGATTTATACTCTGATACGTAATAATTTGAGCTAATTTATCAGGCAGTTGCCCGAAAGAAATGCCTACAAATACTTAAAATTATTAAGTTTCATTGCTAAATGGTTTTATGGCTAAGTTATATGGCTATATTAATATGATTAATGACCCCAGTGAAATACTTTGCTTTGCTTCGCTCAGCAAATTTCAGGGAGTAAATTATTAATGACAGCAAAGCCAAATGACAGTGAGCGAAGCGAACAAATGACAACAAATGACAGCGAAGCTAAATGACAAATTATATTACGCAAAATATAACAACTCAAAGTATAACAATCTCACAATCTCACTTTATAAGTCTCAAATACATTTGAACAGCATTTTCTAAACCCAAATATAAAGCATCGGAAATAAGCGCATGACCTATTGATACTTCTAACAGGCCAGGGATATTATCATAAAAATATTTTAGATTATCAAGATCTAAATCATGGCCGGCATTAATACCTAATTCTAGTTCATTTGCACAATTAGCAGCCACTATAAATGGCTTAATTGCTTCTTCTTTGTTTTTATGAAAGTTGGCAGCATAAGGCTCGGTGTATAATTCAATTCTGTCGGTTTTTGTATCAAGAGCATTAATAATATTATCAAGATTAGTATCAACAAAAATTGATGTTCGTATGTTGCTTTCTTTTAGTTCGGCAATAACATCAGTCAAAAAACTTTTATTTTTAACAGTGTCCCATCCGGCGTTTGAGGTTAAGGCATCGGGTGGGTCGGGTACTAATGTTACTTGAGTAGGTTTAATTTTTGTAACCAAGTCTAAAAAATTTCTTGAAGGATAACCCTCAATATTAAATTCAGTAGTTATTATTGGTTTAATGTCATAAGCATCTTGATATCTTATATGACGTTCATCGGGTCTGGGGTGAACAGTAATGCCTTCGGCGCCATAATTTTGGCAATTTATAGCAGCTTCAACAACATTTGGTATATTACCGCCTCGAGCATTTCGTAATGTTGCTATTTTATTTATATTTACACTTAACTTTGTCATAATTTTAAACAACGAATAAAAATTATTAAATTTGTTAGAGATTACAAAATTAACAGTTTTTTTTTATAAAGATAATTTTATGTTAGCTAAAGATATAATTTCTGATACAATACCTGCTTTACATACGTCCGATACAGGAATAATTGCCTTAAACTGGATGGATATATTTAAAATATCACATTTGCCTATTGTTAATAATAAGGAATTTCTTGGACTAATTTCTGATGTAGATATTTATGATTTTAATAATCCTGAGGAGCCAATTGGAAATCATAATTTATCATTGTCTCGCCCTTTTGTTTATCAAAATCAGCATATTTATGAAGTTATTGAAATTGTATCGCGTTTAAAATTAACAATTATTCCTGTATTAAATGAAGAAAAGGAGTATCTCGGTTTAATAAATATTAGTGATTTACTTCATAATTTTTCAAACTTAATGGCTATTCAAAATCCCGGGGGCATTATCATCATTGAACTAAATGTTAATGATTATTCATTAAGTGAAATTGCTCAAATTGTTGAGAGTAACGATGCTAAAATTTTAAGTTTATATATATCTTCTCATCCCGATACTATGAAACTTAATGTAACTATTAAAATAAATAAAACCGATTTAACATCAATCCTTAGAACCTTTGAACGTTATAATTATAATGTTAAAGCTACTTTTATGGAAAATAATGATTTGGATGATTTATATAAAGACAGATACGATTCTTTTATGAAATTCTTAGATATTTAGTGATTGTTAGATTGTGAGATGGTGAGAACTTTAATACCTTAAATCCGCAAGCCGTGGCACGAATTTGTAGTCATTAGCTACGCCACCTGCCCTGTGAAATTGCGAAGCAATATTTCACGGGGTCATTTAATTATTTATTGACAATTAATGACAATTAATGACAATTTAATGACCCCGATGAAATATTTGTTTCGCTTATGCTCAACAAATTTCACGGGGCAGGCAATTAATGACTATCAATGTCCGCCAGCTGGCGGATAAAATTATAACCGTGTGAAGTATATAATCACTATTACGAATTTACTGTAATGATAAAATATATCCTCTTAATATCCTTTTTTGTTTTAATAGCTAGTAATACATTTGCCCAAGAAAAATCATTAAATATTGATTCTGTTTCTGCTGATACTACCAAAATAATAGTTTCAAATATTTATATCTATGGTAATAATGTTACAAAGAATCGCATCGTTTTGCGTGAGTTGAAATTCTCGGCAAATGATACAATCTCTAAAAATAAAATTGAAGATTTGATATTAAGAAGTAAAGAAAATCTTTTAAACACTTCTCTATTTAATTATGTTTCTTTCGACACCTCATTTGTTCATAAAAACAAACTAAATTTTTATATCTATTTAGAAGAAAGATGGTACCTGTGGCCTTATCCAATTTTTGAACATGCCGACAGAAATTTTAGTTCGTTTATTCATAATAATGATTGGGATAGAATTAATTATGGTTTATTTTTTGTAAGGTATAATTTTAGAGGAAGAAACGAAATTTTAAAAATAAAAGCACGATACGGATATAAAGAACAATATTTGCTTTATTATAAAGTACCTTACCTTGATAGATTTGGCAAAAATGGAATTGATGCAAGATTTTCTTTTTTCCGCCAAAAGGAGATTGCCTTTAATACCTATAATAATCAATTACAATTTTATAAATCACAAAATAATTATATTAGAGAGATAATTGATGCTTTTGTTTCATATTCATATCGTCCGCGATGGGATAATTCACACCTTTTTAAATTGAAATATGAAAATATTAATATTGATGATACAATTGCTAACTTAAATAGCGATTATCTCGGAAATGACAGAAGAAAAATTTCATATTTTAGTTTTGTTTATAAATTTACAAGCGATAAACGTGATTCAAAAGTATATCCTTTAAATGGTTATGTTTATAGCATTTCAGCAACAAAATCAGGTCTTTTGCGAAAACATGATATAAATAATTTTTATATAAATGCAATTTTTAGCAAATATTTTATGTTGAATAATAAGTTCTATTATAATTCCGGATTAAAAATAAAGAAGTCATTAGAAAGTGATAATGTATATTTTATCAAAAAAGCATTAGGTTACGATGATTATCTGCGTGCTTTTGAATATAATGTGATTGATGGTACGGATTTTTTTATTTTTAGAAATAATTTTAAATATGAGTTAGTGCCGACAAAAATTAAATATTATGAATTTATTCCCAGTAATAAATTTAATAAAATTTATTACTCAGTATATTTGAATTTGTTTTTTGACTCAGGATATGTTTACGATAATAATTATGATAGCAGTAACTCTATGGTAAACGAATTTATATATAGTGGCGGAATAGGAATAGATTTTGTAACTTACTACGATAAAATTATTCGTTTTGAATACTCAATTAATAAATTTGGAAATAAAGGTTTTTTTATTCATTTTGGAGCACCAATTTTAATTAAAGAATAGATGAGATATCCTATGACGTGAGTCCCAGATAATAATAGGTGAATTTTGAAGCATAACATGAATGATTATATAATGGAATTAGGAATTAAAAATTAATAAGTGATGGCAATCAATGACAATCAATGACTATTAATGACAATAGTAATAATTAATGACTAATAATGATTAAATATCAGCCGAATATAAAAACATAAACACATGAAAATAGCATTATACGGACGAACATTAAATGACAATTTTTACAATAGTTTTCTGGAACTTATAAAGAAAATGAAAGCTCATAAGGTTGAGATAATTGTATATCAGCCATTGTATGATTATTTAGTGGAGAAATTTCAATTTGAATTACATATTAGTGGTGTATTTAATTCATGTTATGATATTGATGATGTCGATTTTTTGTTTAGCATTGGTGGTGATGGCACTTTTTTAGAAACAATATACTTGGTAAGAGACAAAAATATTCCAATAGTAGGTATAAACACCGGTCGATTAGGCTTTTTATCAGATATATCACGCAATGAAATATCTGATGCAGTTGATGATTTTTTTGAAAAAAAATATACTATTGAACAAAGAGCTTTGTTGCAATTAGATACTAACAATCAACTATTTAAAGATTTTAATTATGCTTTAAACGATGTAGCTATTCATAAAAAAGATGCTTCATCTTTAATAACAATACATGTTTATATCAATAACGAGTATCTGAATTCATATTGGGCAGATGGGTTAATTGTTTCAACGCCAACAGGTTCTACCGCTTACTCAATGAGTCTTGGAGGACCTATTGTTGTGCCAAATTCCGAAAATTTTATCATAACACCAATAGCATCTCATAATCTTACTGTTCGACCTATTGTTATACCTGATGATAATGTATTAAAAATTAAAGTAGAGGGCAGAAGCAATAACTTTTTAGTTTCATTGGATTCTAAATTTAAGCTTGTTGATTCTTCTATTGAACTCACTATTAAACGAGCCCAATTCTCAATAAATATTTTAAAACTTAAAAATCACACTTTTTTTAGTACATTGCGAAACAAATTA
>JAUVJB010000089.1 GCA_030592465.1 Bacteroidota bacterium
GCAGAATCATTTAACGCTAAGATAAAAGCTTTTCGTGCTACGCAAAGAGGTGTAACAGATATCCCTTTCTTTTTATTTAGACTTGCTAAAATTTATGCCTAATCCCCCAACTTTTTAAAGTGACCCGTTTCCGTGCAGATACTACATAGTATTTGTACGAAAACTCTATAATGTTTACTATACTTAAAATAGATGAAAATTTATTGTTTGAATGATATCCGTCAGCTGACGGATTAAATGGTTAAAATTTGTCCGACTGCCGGCGGATTGTTATAATACCTAAACCGCAAGTCAGGGTTTGACTGCTTAAATATCAACTACTTAAGCTATAATGAACGGTTTAAGTTAAGCCCTGACTATCAAACGCTTAAGCTTTCTGTTGCGGAATTAAGGTAATACTTGCCATTATATCTTATCAATAACAATTTAGCAATATATTCAGTCTGTAAAATAAGCTGTATTGCAATAATCCCGATTGTTCGATATTTTAGAGTTTCTTCATATACCCTAATTAATACTTTTTGCGTTTGCTTCCGTTTTTATCCAGTTTACTAAACCTTTTTTTTCAATAATCTGCATAAGTTTTTCAGGTAATGGAGCAATCTTAAACTCTTTATCATTTAATTTGATAATTCCATTATTAAAATCAATATCTACATTATCGCCCGGCTTGTAATTATCTACAATTTCTTTATTTACAATGAGTAATAAACCTTGATTAATTGCCGAGCGGTAAAAAATTCTATTTACCGATTTTACAATTATAGCTTTAACTCCTGCATAAGCTAAACCCACTGCCGGATGCTCACGCGAACTGCCGCAACCAAAGTTATCGCCTGCAATAATAATATCACCTTGTCTAACATTTTCGGAAAATCTCTCATCAAAACCTTTAAACAGATGAGGTAAAATTGAAGAAGCGTCAGAGCTTAAAACATTATAAGTTAAATTGCCGGCAAACATCTGGTCGGTATTCAAATCATTAATATCAGTATAATTCCAAACATTACCAATTTTACGATTATCTTCTTGCTTTATCTCAACAACTGAACTTTGGTCTTTCACATAAGGAAATTTATCATTAGCTTCAATACCTCGTGGATCGGTAATTTCACCTTTTATAGCAGAATAAGCCACACAAGCAGGTGATGCTAAATATATTTTAGCATTTTTATTACCCATACGACCCAAAAAATTACGATTGGCAGTAGATATTACTGTAAAACCATCGGCAGGTATTCCTTGTCCTGTGCCAAGACACGGACCACACGACGAACCTAAAATATTCGCTCCGGCTTTCATCAATTTAGTAATAATACCTTGTTCAATTGCTTGTAGATAAATTTCTTTAGATGCAGGGGCTACCAACAACTGAAAACCATCAGCCACTTTTTGTCCGTCTAATATTTCAGCAGCAATTTTTAAATCTTCCAAACGACCGTTTGTGCATGTCCCGATAAGTGCTTCGTTTAATTTCACACCTTGCACTTCAGATACAGCTTTAACATTATCAACATGATGAGGTGCTGCAACTACCGGGAAAATATCACTCAAATTAATTTCAATTTCTTTAAAATAATTCGCTCCTTCATCTGCCCAAACACCTTCAATTTTATCTTTACCGTAATATTCTGCAAGTACCTCATCAGCAGGGAAAACCGCATTTTTTGCGCCCATCTCTGATGCAAGATTAGATAGAGTCATTCGTTGTGGAATTGTAAGGCTTTTAACACCTTCACCATGATATTCAATAGACATATAATTAGCGCCTGCAGAGCCAATCATGCCAATTATCCAAAGTGAGATATCTTTTGCATAAACGCCATTGTTTAATTTACCTTTTAAAGTAATTTTAATTGATTCCGGAACTCTAAACCATGTCTCACCACGCTTCCAGATACCTGCAGATTCTGTACGGTCAATTCCTGCAGCAAGAGCATTAAAAGCACCTGCAGTGCAAGTATGACTGTCACTGCCGACAATTATCATTCCCGGTTTAGCATGATTTGCCATTAACTGATGACATATTCCGTTGCCGGCATCATAAAATTTGTTTATTCCTTGGTCTTTTACAAAATCGCGAATTAACTGATATTGAGTAGCTAACTTTGCATTTGTCGGTGGAGCATTATGGTCTAACACAACTAATAATTGATTGCTATCAGCAACTTTAACGCCTCCCATTTTTTCAAATGTAGCTTTTATGCTTGCTGTATTATCGTGCGTTAAAACAATATTTGGTTTTTTAAAAACTATACTGCCTGTTTCAGCACCTAATATTTTTTCTACAAAAGTTTTATTTCCCATTTTTTATGTGTTTTTTATTTACGTATTCAATTCCACTTTGTACAGATATTATTTGTATAGAATAATTTATAATTTATTGTCACTAATTTTACGTCATTTGTTGTCATTTAGCTTCGCTGTCATTTGTTTCACGTCATTTTACTTTGTCGCATGCACAGTTCACAGGGTAAAATTGCGAAGCAATATTTCACGGCGGTCATTTGGCTTCGCCGTCATTTAGTTGTCATTCGCTGTGCTGCCATTTAATTGTTTATTAACAATTAATGACTACTAATGACACAATCAATGACCACTATTTATAAACAGACTAGAATCTACTACATTCTGCCTCCTGTATTCTACCTAATAATTAAAACAACCCACCATTTTGGTAAATTTCCATCTGAACCTCAGAAAAATTTTCAGCATTAATAACTTTATTATTACTCAAATTTGTTACTTCACCTGTCTCGAAATTAACTCTAATTTTATCGCCGTCAGATAAGTTCAAATCATTAACTGACTTATATGTTAAGATAGGAAATGCAGCATTAATAGCATTACGTTTATAAATAGCACCAAAAGACTCGGCTAAAATTGCCTGAATCCCGAGTGATTTGAAACAATCAACAGCTTGTTGCCGAGAACTTCCACTGCCAAAGTTTTTTTGAACAACAACAATATCTCCTTTTTTTGCTTTTTTTGCAAAATCTTCATAACCTTCAAGGTTATCAAAAGTATATTGCCCCATTTCATTTATATCAGTAATTGAAAGATATCTATTATGAAAGATCATATCTGTATCAATATTATCTTCTTTAATGTACCAGACTCTACCTTCAACAACAGTAGATTTTTTAATTGGTTGAGCCTTTTTAATTTTTGTTTTCTCAATTTTTTCTGCCTTTTCATCAATAGTGAAAGTAACAGGTTTCTCGGGAATATGTTTATAATCAACAATACATCCTGCAACAGCCGAAGCTGCTGCTGAAGCAGGTGAAGATAGATAAACATCGCCTTTACCTTGTTTCCCTGGAAAGTTACGATTTCCTGTACTAATAGTTACCTCTCCCTCACCGTTTTGACCAACCTGTCCGGCAGCACACCCTGCACATCCTGCATTTGAAACCAATGCTCCTGCATCTTTAAATATTTTTATAATACCTTCAGACAAACACTGATTCCAAACCTCATTGGTTGCAGGAACTATTTTAAGCATAACACCCGGTGCAACTTTTTTGTTTTTTAAAATTTGAGCTGCCTCTCGCATATCTTCCATCCTGCCATTTGTACAACTGCCAATAAATGCCGAATCAATCTTTATTTGCTTAATATTTTTAATTTCAACAGTGTCGTGTGGCTTCCCCGGACGAGATATTCTTGGTGCAAACTTATTTAAATCAATATTATATTCTTTCTCATAAACAGCATCATTGTCAGCTTTTACTAATTCGATTTTTTTTCCGGCTCGTTGTTCACTATATTCTAAAATTTTCTTATTTGGAGTAAATAAAAGAATTATTGCACCCATCTCAGTAGCCATTGACGAAATAGTTATTCTTTCATCTAAAGTAAATTTATCAACTTCATCACCATAAATTTCAATAGATTGACCAAGTAATGTATTAGCACCAAAAATCGATAATAAATTTAAAGCAATATCTTTTGCAAAAACATTTTTAGGTCGTTTGCCGGTAAAATTAATTTTTACAGATGGCGGCACTTTAAACCACACTTTACCTTTACTCCACGAAACTGCAATATCCTTATCGCCCATTCCCTGACCAAAAGCACCAACAGCACCAAGAATATTGGCATGTGAATCGGTAGTAATTGCAGTCGAACCTGAATAAACCATACCTGTATGAATTAAAGTATGAGTACCAATACCGTTATCAATGTCATAAACTTTAATGCCTTTTTTTCGGGCAAAAATTCTACAAATTTGCTGGTTTACTGCATATTTTTGATCCGAACCTGTTGGATTACAATCGAATGTGAAAAACGTTTTTTTAGGATCTGCAATAGACAAATTATTGTCTCTAATATTTTTTACTACATTGGCACCTCCAAAGTCACGCGCTGCTCTAATATCTATTTCAATGTCAATAATATCACCAGGTCTAACAACATCATGTTTTGAATGATTTGTTAGAATTTTTTCTATTAATGTCATTCCCATAATTATATTTTTTAGTTTCTATTCTTTAAAATTTATTCTTCAAATAAACATTATTTTAAATTCTTATACAACAAAAATCAATCAAATTTTCATCATCAACAAAAAAAACACAACATTTTGATTATTAAACACTTATTGGCTAAATCTAAAAAGACATATTTATTGTCTGCATAAAAACTAATTCATTTATTATTATTCGTCTTTACAAAGGCTTAAAAATAAATTTGCTAATAAAAATTAAGATAACACAATAAAAAAAATTATCTTGCAAAACTTTTATTTTTATTAATTTTGAAAAATATTATATAAAAAATTCATGACTGACATTGCTTTAGGAATCGATATTGGTGGAACAAACACAGCTTTTGGTTTTGTTGACAGAAAAGGGAATTGTTTATTTGAAGATTCAATTGCAACACAGACTCACAAAGATGTTGATTTATTTGTTAAAGAGATATATAACAAAGTTCATGAAGCATTAAAAAAATATAATGATGTAAAATTAATTGGAATAGGTATTGGTGCTCCCAATGGAAATTTCTATACAGGGACTATTGAGAATGCCCCCAATTTAAGATGGAAAGGAGTAATTCATTTTTCTGATATATTTAATAAATATTTTAATCTTCCTGTTTTTCTGACAAATGATGCTAATGCTGCAGCAATAGGCGAAATGATTTATGGTGGAGCAAAAGGCATGAAAGATTTTATTGTCGTTACTTTAGGAACAGGATTAGGTAGTGGAATTGTTGTTAATGGAGAATTACTATACGGACACAATGGTTTTGCAGGAGAAATGGGGCATGTTATTATTACTCCGGATGGTCGTCAATGTGCTTGTGGCAGAAAAGGTTGTCTTGAGACATACGTATCAGCAACAGGTGTGAAGCGTTCAGTATATAAATTATTAGCCGATAATCTTGAAGAAAGTGAATTAAGAGATATTCCTTTTAATAAATTAACTGCAAAAATGGTTGCCGATGCAGCAAACCGTGGCGATAAAATAGCTCTCAAAACTTTTCAACATACCGGCAGAATGCTTGGCGAAGTTTTAGCAAATACAGTTGCAATAACAAGCCCTGAGGCTATATTCCTTTTTGGTGGTCTTGCAAAATCAGGTGATTTAATTTTCAAACCTACGAGATATTATTTCGAAAAAAATTTATTAAAAATTTATAAAAATAAAATTAAACTTTTGCCTTCAGGATTAGATGATAATGCTGCTATTTTGGGCTCCAGTGCTTTAGTATGGAATGAACTTGATAAAATTTAGCAACAAAGTATATAAGTGCTTGAATGATATCCGTCGGCTGACGGATTAAATGGATAGAACTTGTCCGACTGCCGGCGGATTGTTATAATAATTGCCCTTATATCTTAACAATATTTATTCCGAATAGTTTTAAAAATCAAAGCATGACAAATTGACATGTTTTATAATAAATTACTATAATTTTGTCATAAAATATATATTTTTATTTAATTAAAGTAATTATTTAGATAAAATAAAGATAATTATTTGTAAATTACTTGTTTATATTTTTTTTTATTATTATTATTGCATATATTATATTTTATTAAACATAATAAATTGTATAACAGTATAATAAAATATAACTATTTTTGCTAAAATTTTTATTAGAATATACTTATTAAGTTAAACAATAATATAGTTTAACTTAACTAAATAAAACGAAACAAATGAAATATTCTTTTAACGAAGAAACGCTTACATATCATAAAATTGAACGAAATAATAAAAAATTAATAAAAAAGATTATTTATTTTTTATGTTCCGGTCTAATAATTTCAACTATAACATTACTATTCTTTTCACAGAATATAGAAACACCAAAAAAATATCTTTTAGAAAAGAGAAACCTTAAATTAATTAAAAATTTTAAACAAATAAATCAACAACTTGACGCTGCCTCAAATGTTTTATCCGGCATTCAACACCGTGATGATAATTGTTATAGAATATATTCAGAAGTAAACCCAATACCACCAACAATTAGACAAGCTGGTTTTGGTGGTGTAAACCGCTATAAAAAATTAGAAGGTTATGAAAATTCTGATATTTTAATTGAGACAGCAAAAAAATCCGATGAAATTTTAAAACAAATATATATTCAGTCAAAATCATTTGATGAGGTCTTTTCAATAATAAAGAGAAAAGAGAAACGATTTGAATGTGTTCCTGCCATACAACCAGTATCATATCGACAACTAAACAGAATTTCAGGTGTTTTCGGCATGCGTATTCATCCTATTTTCAAAACAAGAAAAATGCATTATGGCATTGACTTTGCTGCTCACATTGGTTCAAATATTCACGCTCCCGGGGACGGAAAAGTTATTTTGGTAAAACATTCAAAAAATGGTTATGGCAATGAACTTATAATTGACCATGGATTTGGTTATAAAACAGTTTATGCTCATTTACACAAAATACTTGTAAAACAAGGGCAAAAAATTAAAAGAGGTGAAATCGTCGCCAAAGTAGGCAGCACGGGTTTATCTACCGGACCACACTTACATTATGAGGTTCGCTTCAATAACAGACCTATTAATCCTGCAAATTTTTTTGTAAACGACCTTACAAATAAAGAATACGATAGAGTGTGCAATGTGCAATAGTTAGACGTTTCTATTCTCTTGGCATTGTAAAAAAATAGTATGAACATTCCGGTTTGTTCTTTTTGCTTTTTATTTCGTTATAATTCCGAGACTTCAGGACAAATATAATTTGGCTTTTATTTGCTTTTTCGGATTTGCAATCCGAAAGATAGGAGTTTTGTCGTTCGCTTCTCACCATAGTTAAAGATAAGTCTGTGAGGCTTTGCGATGTTTCGGAACGCTTTCCAATTATATAGGTACTTTCAACTCTTATAACGAAAACTTATGAACCACGAAGTGCTCAGCGAAGATAATTAATCAGGCTAAAATCTTGTACTTTAATAATATTAATGTAATTTTAACATGAATTGAAGCGATTGTTCACTATGTTACAATTATTTCAACTTATGTTTAATATTATTTCAATTTTAAGGATATGACAAATATTATTGAGTGTTTTGGATTAATAACTAAAGAAGAAGAACTAACTAATATTACAGATGCTATTATTCCAAATACAGAAGTTTATGAAGCAAACGAACCTTTCCCGGGTTATTATGATTGTTATCCAAAAGAGATAAAACCCGTATATATTTATCTTACTACTCAAAAAAGCTATACTTATGAAGAAATTATACGTTGTACACAAGACATACAAAAATCTTTTGACTGTCAATTTTCTATTGCTTGGGGTACAATTACAATATACAATCATAAACTTAATGTAATAAGAATATTAGGACTTAAAAATTATGGATTAATAAAAAGCCTGCAAGAAGAATATGTTAAACAAGGAATTGAATTAAAAAGAACCTCAAAGAAAAAAATTAAAGCTCAGGCAATTATAAAACTAAATAAATTATTTCAACTTAATAAAATTGATGATGATATTTTTATAGATGTTAATGAGCATGCTCATGCATATTTTTACATACCAAAACATTTACCATGGGAACAATTTGTTGAAATAACAAAAAAAGTAAAATATAATTGGAATCAAAGCATGTTTGATGCAGCTATTGGTTATTTTTATATTAATTTCAAACTACAAGATATTATTAGAATATATAATAAAAATCCGGATACTAAATATTTACAATTGATTAAAGAAAAGTATCTGTATGAAATTACTCGTTAATAAATTCACAACTCACTAAAATTGCAGTCCGCCAGCCGGCGGATTGTTATAATAATTGTCATTATATCTTAACAATAACGGTGGCAAATGGCATGAAGCGGATTGCGAACTATTCCCTATCAAACTAAAATGAAGTTGAAACGGATTACAAACGCTCAAATTCCCACAGAGATCGCTTTTTGCTATATTGCATGTTGTAGCACGTTTTTAATTTCATCATGCTAACAGAATTTCAGCAGGAATTTTTAATCCTTTATAAAGTGACTTCACCATTTTAAGTGTCAATTTTCTTTTTCGACTAAGTATTTCACTTACCCTGCTCTGACTACCGAGATACTTTGCCAAATCAGTTTTTGTCATTCCCATCTGTTCCATCCTGAATTTAATTGCATCAATCGGGTCAGGTGGAGCAATCGGATAATGTTTCATTTCGTATGATTCAACTAATGTACATAGCAAATCCAATTCATCTCCTTTTGATGAATCCTTTTTTGCTCCCCACAACTCTTCAATTCTTTTGATTGAATCATTGTAGTCTTGTTCTGTTTTTATTGGTCTTATTTCCATAATCAAATCGTTTTAGCATCAATTTTATCATATTGTTTATGTGTTCCAATAAATCGAATAAATATCACTTGAAATTCATAATCTATCGAAACAACAAGTCGATAAGAGTTGCCTTTAATATTAAATACTACTCTCCCTTCTCCAACTATGCTTGCATTTTTATATTGTTGCTTAAGTTCATTAGAGTTTTTCCAATCCGAAATTTTTACATCATGATACCATGAACGTAATGAGGTTTCAGAATCGGAATATTCAGGACTTTCCCAAAATTCTCTAAGTGTTCTAAATGCAATTATTCTCATAACACAAAAATACAAAAATAAATCACATTTACCAAATTGGTAAATATTTTTTTAATATGAACTCTTATCCCAATCTTTTTTAGTACTCGGCAAATGTGCTACAACAATTTAGCAATAAAACAATTTAGCAATAAAACAATTTAGCAATATATTTACCCTGTGAAATAATTTTGCCTTGCAAAATTGCTTCGCATTTCACAGGGTGAAACCTATAAAATAAGCTATATTGCAATAATCCCGAATGTTCGGGAGTTTAGAGTTTTTTTCATACACTATATATTTTTAATCAAAAATTATAAGCAAAACTCAATCCTGCATAAACAAGGTTTGTAGTAACATCATAATCACTTCTAATGCTCATCTCTTGCACTTGAGTAGTATGAGTAATTTGATCATTTATTTCTATTGTTGCTTGCGAATAAGTCCAATCAACCATTAAACGAACAAAATAACCCGAAGAAATATGATATCTTATACATGTTCCTAATAAATAAACTATTGAAGGTGTATTTTTGATTTTTTCATATGAGTTAAAATTACCACCTGCAAAATCTAACTTTAATTCTTTATCAGGAGAAGAAATAACACTTAAGCCTGCCAGAGCCCTAAAATCAAAACAAATAGACTTAACAGGAAAAGACAGAATTGTACCTGCCATTATATTTGCATGTGTCCATGTACCGAGGTTTATTATATAATTATCTTCATCGGGAAATATAAAACTATTATCAATATTTGATAATAAATTTGATACTCTGTGTGTTACGTTATATTCTATAGAATCAGCATTTACTCCATTTTGAGAAAAAGAAGCAACAGCGGTTACTCCTATATAATGAGTAATAAAATAAACATCGTCAAAACTTAACATAATACCATTTTTTACACATGTAGAATTACAATCTTCGCAACTTGCTTTTGCAAACGAATTAATTGGAACAGAAATTCCCATACTCATACCAAGTATATTTTTACTACTCTCTTGTGAAAAAATACTTATTGATGTAACAAGAAAAATAACTAATAATAAATGTTTCATTTGTTTTTATTTTATAATAACAATTTACGAAAAAAATAAATAAAAACAAAAAAATAACATATAAAAATTTATTCGCTGAATTCAATTGTTATAATAAATATTTTTTTTTATCTTTACAGCTAAATTTATTAACTAAAATTTACTAAAAAATGAAAAAACTTACTCTTTTTATTACAGTTTTACTGTTTAGTGTTTCGCTTTTTGCAAACCATACAAGTAAAAAGTATTCCGAACAAATAGCTTATAATTATTATAAGCATTTTGCTTCTAAGTCTATTACCAATTATTCAATAGCTAATAGTTTCTCTGTTGAATATAAGGGAATAACAACTTATTATGTTTTTAATTTTAAATCAGGCGGTTTTGTTATTGTCTCTGCCGACGATGCTGTTATTCCTGTTTTGGGAAGTTCTTATAAGGGAGAATTAAAACAAGGAGAAAATAGACCAAATATTGATTATTGGTTACAGAGTTACGGTAAACAAATTAAGTATATTATTGACAATAAATATGATAATTCCGAGACGTTAAAAAAATGGAATAATATTAAAAATGAAAAATTTGCTGCCGATACTAAGGGCAAAGATGTAACTCCTCTTTTAACTACAACTTGGAGTCAAGAATCAGGTTACGATGATTATTGCCCTACAGGCACACCAACCGGCTGTGTTGCAACTTCAATGGCTCAAATAATGAATTATCATGAATTTCCTGCAACCGGTGTTAGCTGGCATGCATATAATCATCCTGATTATGGTGTTCAAAGTGCATATTTTTCAATAACAAATTATGATTGGGCAACTATGCCTGACAATTCAGGAAGCGATGCTGTTGCTTTGTTAATGTATCATTGTGGAGTCTCAGTTGATATGAACTATGCAACAGATGGTTCAGGTGCACAAAGTAGAGATGTAACTTACGCATTAGCAAATTATTTTAAATATTCACAATCAATTAATTATGTTCAAAAAGCTAGTTATACAAATACAACGTGGAAAACTCTATTAAAAGCTGA
>JAUVJB010000025.1 GCA_030592465.1 Bacteroidota bacterium
AAAAATATATTGCGGGGTGGAGCAGTTGGTAGCTCGTTGGGCTCATAACCCAAAGGTCGTAGGTTCAAGTCCTGCCCCCGCTACTACAAAGTCTAACTTTTATTTGGTTAGGCTTTTTTTATTTTATTTTAGTTATTCCAATATGTTTATTACTTTTGAAGCAATAAATTTTTAAATAATATCCTGATGACATCTTCACGACAAGATAAGGTATCACGATTAATTCAGAAAGATTTAAGTGATATTTTACAAAAAGAAAGTTTAACTCTTTTCAAAAGAGCATTAGTTTCTGTTACTACTGTAAGAATTAGTTCTGATTTATCACTTGCAAAAGTCTATGTAAGCATATTTTCTACTAACAAAGATGTTGATACGTTTGCATTAATTAACAAAAATAAAAAAAGCATCCGCTACAAATTAGGTCAACGTGTTAAAAATCAACTCAGGATTGTTCCCGAATTATCGTTTTATCTTGATGATTCGCTTGATTATATTGAAAACATTGAAGGTCTATTAAACTCATAAAATATTTTTGGTTCTGTATGATTTAGAGTGGGTAAAAGAATAAAGTAAAAAGGCTAAAGGGGAAAGGCTAAAGTTTACCCTGTGAAATGCAAAGCAATTATTTAACAGGGGCTAAAAAATTCAAAGTATAAAGTAAAAAAAAAATATATATAATGAATGATTTATCAAATCGCGAAGCATCGGGATTAATTTTTGCAGTAAAAGAAAAAATATATAGAAAAAAATAATTTTAAAATACTTTTTACTTTTTACATTAGCCTTTAAAAGGAACAATCAGGGTGATAAATTTGATTACCCACTAAAATTAAAAAAAACCATATTTTTATTATGAAATACGATCCCATTAAGAAAAGTTTAGGTGTTATTTTTAACAAAAATATTTTTTTACGTAAACTATTTTATAATCTTTTAGATTTATTATTATTGCGAACATGGCATATAAAAAAAGAGATAAAATTGTGGAAAAAAACATTAAACAATAACGTTTCAATTTTAGATGCAGGTGCAGGTTTTGGACAATATACTTATTTTTTATCTAAACTTAACAAGAACTGGAAAATAACAGGTGTTGATGTTAAAACAGATCAAGTTGAAGATTGTAACAGATTTTTTAAAAAGCTAAATAAAGAAAATACCATTAAATTCCAGGAAGCTGACCTGACAAAATTTATACAAGAAGAAAAATATGATTTAATACTCTCGGTTGATGTGATGGAACATATTTTAGATGATGTAAAAGTGTTTGAAAATTTTTATTCATCGTTAAAACCCAAAGGCATGGTACTTATTTCAACTCCTTCTGACCAAGGTGGTTCTGATGTTCATGACGAGCATGAAGAATCTTTTATTGACGAGCATGTTCGCAGTGGCTATAACATTTCTGATATTGACAAGAAACTTAAAACAGCAGGGTTCTCAAAAGTTTATGCAAAATATTCGTATGGTACGCCGGGAAAAATTTCATGGAATTTATCAATGAAATTTCCAATATTAATGCTTAATGCAAGTAAACTGTTTTTTGTTTTATTGCCTTTTTATTATATAATTACATTCCCTGTTTCATTAATATTAAATTTTGCTGACATTAATTTTAAACACAAAACCGGCACCGGATTAATTGTTAAAGCATGGAAATAATTTTAAAATGAATTTTCCTTTCTACATATCAAAACGTTATTTATTTTCAAAAAAGAAACAAAATATTATAAATATTATATCCGCAGTTTCTGTTTTGGGTGTTGCCGTTGGAGCAATGGCATTAATTGTTGTGCTTTCTGTCTTTAATGGTTTTGACGGATTGATTAAGTCATTATTCAGCACATTTGACCCTGATTTAAAAATTACTATTACACAAGGTAAAACATTTACAATTGACAGTGTTTCGTTAAATGCGATAAAAAATATTAAAGGAGTAGCCTATTACACCAAAATTATTGAAGAAAACTCTTTGCTTAAATATGGCGAAAAATTATATCCGGCTGTTTTAAAGGGAGTTGGTGATGATTATACTAAAGTTTCAGGCGTTGACACAATGATTACTCAAGGTAAATTTCTTATTAAACAAAATGATAAAAATTTTGCAGTTGTTGGTCAGGGTGTTGCTTATTATTTGTCAATAGGTTTAAATTTTGTTGAGCCTATACAAGTTTTTGTTCCTCGCAGAACTGCTAAAATTACTTTAACCCCAAGTAATGCCTTTAATAAAGATTACATTTATCCAACAGGATTCTTTTCTATTCAACAAGATATTGATTCAAAATTTATTATTGTACCTATTCGTTTTGCACGAAAGATACTCGAATATGATAACAACGAAGTAAGTGCTGTTGAATTAAAATTGGGACAAAATTCTGATTTTGAAGATATTAAAAACAGCATTAATAAAATATTAGGAGATAATTATTCAATAAAAAATCGTTATGAGCAGCATGAACTGCTTTATAAGATGATGAAATCGGAAAAATGGGCTATTTATTTAATACTCTCTTTTATATTAATAATTGCATCTTTTAATATTATTGCCTCGCTGACAATGTTGATAATTGACAAAAAAAATGATTTAACAACTTTGCGTAGCTTAGGTCTTGATTTAAAAGCTATTCGTAAAATATTCTTTTTTGAGGGAATTATGATTTCAATAATAGGAGCAATAACAGGTATTATAATTGGATTTGTGGTTTGCTGGCTTCAACAAAAATATGGAATTGTTAAATTACAAGGAGGCTCATTTATTATTAGTGCTTATCCTGTTCAAATGCGTTTAATTGATTTTCTTAATACATTAATAATAGTGTTTTTAATTGGTTCATTTGCTTCGTGGTATCCTGTACGGTATATTACTAAAAAATATTTAACGGAAATTGAAAATGTGTCGGATTAATCTGTCAAAGTATATCTTAGGCTAAAACCAATATTAGTATTAGTGTTTTTATATGTTTGTGAAATTTTGGGTGCATTTGTTATAGTATCGAAAAAAGCCCTGATATTCAAACTTTTACTCAACACATAATCAGCAGTAAATTTAAACGATACGGCTTTTTGACCACCTGTTGCATTATTTTGTTCTTCTACTAATTTTCGGGTAATGGTGGTATTATCTCTTAGCGAGAAATCAAGTCTAAGGGTTAAGTCGCTGTCAAAAACTTTTTGTCGTCCTCCTGTTTTTATAATAATTTTTACATCATTGAATCGATATCCTGTGCCTACAACTATTTCTTTTCCTGTCAGTTCTGTTAATTGTTTATTTTGCAAACTCATTGTCAGGTTTCTATTCTGTTTATATTCAAATTTTGAAAGAATATTATTTTCCCATGTCATATCAACACTAATTAACGGACTAAATTGTTCGCTAAGTGTAAAGCTGTAAATATCGTTTTGTGGAATAAAGTTATCTAATTGATCTCTAACAGTACTAAAACCATCGCCGTTAGGGTCAATAAATGAAACATTAGTTGTGTAATTACGAATATTAAACGTTGACGAATAAGAATGACTAAGAGTAACTGTTTTAAAATATTTTTTCACTAATTCTATCTTAGTTAAACCATCATAATTAACTCGCCAATTTGGTTTAATGCTTAATATTGACGGAAATGTTTTAAGAGTAACGCTTTTATCGCTAATATTACCATAAGCAGAGAGAAAAGCAGGAATAATCACTTCTTGTGAAGTAGGTCCATAACCATCAGGAAATCTTGTTTCAGAATTTTCAATGTTTTGATAATTATTATCTTCTTTTGCACGTTCGTCAGCTATTCTGTTAGCAATAGTGATTCTGTTGTTTATAAATTTTTCAAATGTTTCTGAATAATAATTATTAGTAGCATCACCAATTTTCTTAAACGCAGTACCAAAAGCTATGAAAGTCATGCTAAAATTACCTGAAGTCATGGGATTATAAGCTTTAACATTAGTTTCACCATCTTCTATAAAATCTCCATCGCGACCCGGATAATAATATTCTGATAATTTTCGTGAAAAACTTCTGTTTCCTGAAATATCAATACGCAGACCATTAATTGGTTCTATTGAGCTTCGAACAGTAAAGGTATTTGAGAAAGTCATCAGGTACGGACTGTTTAACACGGAATCGGTAGTTAACCAACGGTTTTCAATGGCTTTTCTGGCAAAGTCTTTGTCTTGAATACCAAGAATAAACGGGAACCCTGGTGCAAACACATTACCAATCCTGTCTTGTCCCAGCATTTTTGTGTTTTGATTGTAACCGGGTAATATTGTTCCATTTTGCTCTGAGTAGGTTATTGAAACATTTTTAACTGCCATCAAAACTCTGGCAGCATGTTCTAATACAATAATAATAGGATTTTCTTTAATTTCCTTTTTGCCTGTTATTATAATTTTTATGTTTTTATAATTTTGCTTAGCTGTAATAACAACACGATTTTCATTTATTATTTTACTATCAAGTTCTATCGGTTTATTATTCTCATCAAAGACTTCTATTTTAACCTGTTCTGTTTTTAAATTATGCGATATTGGTTTTGGTACATTTGCTTTTAATTTAATATTAGCACGTTCAAACTTCACATCTTTATATTTTGGTTCGGGTGCTTTTGTCTTTCTGTTACTTCTGTATTTTTTATTTATTCTGTTTAAAACCCCGACTTTATTATACAAACCAAGCAAGTTGAATTGCGTAGAAGCTTGTTTGTTGTTTGAATTTTTTATTATATTGCCAAGGTTACTCCCTGTATTTGTTTTGGGTCCAAGTTGCCAGTCGTAAGTTGCTGAATATCTTGTGGTAAGCGAAACCCAACTAAACATGGGTATTTTATTTATTGGTACTGCGTACGATAAATTTAAACGATGATTATAATTAGTAGTAGTACCACCATTAAATATTTCATTTAGTATTGTATCTCTTTTAGCCTCATAACCGTCTTCGTCTTTATCAATTTTACCTTCAGGTTCATCAATGCGAGCGATGTTATTAGCAGAAAAATCAAATTTTAATGATTTTGTAAGGTTATATTTAAAATTATAAACTCTGTTCCAAATAAATTGTTTGTCAAATGTTGGGTCAAATTTCTGATCAAAATTATTAATATTTCTTAAAAGCACTTCATTATATTTTCTATTCATGTTTGTTCTGAACGATAGTTGAGTAGGTGCAAAATAAAAGTTAAAATCCTTAATGAGTTTAAAGATTGGAGCTCTAAGTATTCTTGATTTTTTAAATGGCATGACATTTTTGGGCGAGTTATTAAAAATATAATTAATTGAGCCCGAATGATTTTTAAGCAAATTATGTTGTGTATTTATGTTTCTTGAAAATAATTCGCTATATGAGTAACTTACCCCAACATTAGAAATGCTGTAAAATTTTGGTTTCCCTTTTGTTTTGTTAATTCCAACATTTGTAAAGTTTAAACTTTTTCTTTTAGTATAAGTCTGAGATATTTTTTTAATTGAATCTTTTTCATGTGTTGATAATGAAGGGTCGTCTAAGGATACTTTTAAAGGGATATCCGGGTCGAGCGGATTATATTGAGGATTGATGAAACTTTCAGAGTATCCCGCATACATAGGAATTCTTATTTGTGCTGTTTTAGGAAAAAATTTACCAAGCTCAAAATTTGATGATAAATCATATTGATAAGCATCTTCTTTGCTTCGTTCGCTAACTTTTTTCTCAATACCGCCAAAGCCGGGTTTTTGTGTGCTGCCGGCAACAGTAATTGTTGCAAAATCGGCTAACTTGGCAGTAATTCTTGCATTAGCAGCCCAACCTCCTTGTTCTTTAAAATCGGTTAATCTGAGTTCATCTAACCATATTTCTCCCGATTTAGAATTACCATCATCAGCAAGTGAGTTGAATTTTTGCTTAGGATTTCTTATCCCAAGCATTATTGTACGTATATTACTTAAATTCGGATTTCCTTTTATTCGAACCTTGTTATTGCCATCCAATAATTCATAAATTGTTGATAATGAAATTGTTGAGCCCGCTTTTCTTATTTCATTATTACGCTGCTGCTTAGCGTTTAAAAACAAATCAAAATTAATATCAAGACGATTTTCGCTTGGCCAAATCTCTTCTCTATCTTTAGAATATGGAGGAGTAACAACTAAAGGTATTTCATATTCATAATAATTATCTTGGAAATCAGAACCTAATCGAATAAAAACAGATAAGTCTCCATCGTTTAATTTATTGTCTTCACTAAATGCCTCAGCGTGTACTTCCATTTGAATTTTTTTATACTCACGCATATCCATATTAATATTTTTGTAAGCAGCTTTTGAATATCCGTCGTTTAATGAATCAACTTTTAAAACTATTGATTGTTCATTCATTTCGCGTAGTTGTGTGTTTGAAACATCTTGCTCTCTTTTAATACCGGGAGGCATTACATAATTTATTGGTTGACGATTCCCGTTTTCTTCAATACTTATAGTTGCAACGTTAAAAGAAGCTGCCGATAAATCATTATCTTCAACTAAAGCTTCATCGGATTCTTTTATTACATAATCGTATTTTCTCCACTCTCCACGCACTAATTCTAATTTTGCAAATCGTAATATTATGGGATTTTCAAAGCCTTTTAAAAACATTCTCATAAATCGTATCGACTTAAAATCTTTTATTGAACCTATTGCTCTATTGGGAGAATTTACCGGCACTTTAAACTGATACCAATTTACGCTTCTTTTTTGTCCGTTTTTTAAAGTAACATGAGTTTTTTGTACATCAGTTACATAATTAGAACCAATTTTCCAATCTTCAGGACTGAGTTTTATTTTATATTGAAAGTAACTCTCAGATTCACTTAATGTATTATCGTGATTAATATCTTCAACATCGGGTAATGTTGTTGCTGATGTTGGAAACGATTCGGTTGATTGCTCTGACGATGGGGAATTACCTTCTAAATTATTATAATTTTTATATCGCTCTAAAATACCGGCATCTTTCTCATCATAATATCTACCTCTAAAATAATGGTAATCATCATTTGATGGATCATTATAGGCATCAATATAGGCTGTTGATTCTTCCCCATACTTATTTCTGATAATATTCAAATAATCAACAACACCACCATTATAAAAAGATCTTTCATCGTCATTATTTAACCCGTCTAATCCAATGTCTTGATATTTTCTCGAATTAGATTGATTATCAAAAGCATTTACCATTGATTGTTGAAGAGGAATTCTTCCCCATACCGTTGTATCAACCATTGTAATATTATCAGAAGTAGGCAAACCATTTTCAAAACTTTTACGCGAATCTTTCAATATATCTTCTGAAATATTTCCTAAATTAATATAAAAAGAGGGGTCAGCATCATCTCTTTGTACATTATTAAGAGTATCTTCAGCGAAAGGATCCATAACCCAAAATTCTATATATTCAATATTAGCAGCCTCAAAATCGTTAGTTGTAATTTTTCGCATTATACCACCCCATCGCGATTGAGGGTCGTTTAATAATCCTGTTTCATCTATACCTTCAGAATAAGAAGAAGTGTCAACATCATAATTATAAGGTCCTTTTTCTTTTGGATAAAAAGCAAGATTCAGCACCGGTAATTCTGTTATTATATTATTTATAGATTGTTTATTTGGAAAAATTTCTTTTTCCTTTATTTGCCTTACATATAAACTTGATTGCTGCTCGGAGCTAACAGGTGTGCCACCCCTTGAAAATAACGGGTCGATATAATACCAAGATAATTTTGCTCTGTTAAAACCATAAGCCACATCATTGTTCAAACTTGCTTCAGGGAAATCTGAAAGCTGACCTTGCGGTGTACTTGATAATACCCATCCTCCCATTGATTTAATATCAATTGTTGATTTGCTTCCTTCAAAATCATCAATATACGATTCTCCATTTTTTTTAATTGCTTTTGAATGACCGGGTATTAAATGTGCAAATTCCCCGTTAATTGATATTGTTGATTTTTCTTTTGTTTCAATAAGTGGTAATTTGTCAATTAATCGGGTTAATATTGGTGCTTCGGTGCGATACGACCCGTTAAATCCCCAGATTGTGTTTGATATAGGTTCTTCGCCAATATTAACCTTTTGTGTTAACGGACGTTCGTTTAAATTTAAAACTGTTGCACCAATATTAAAATTATCTGAAAATCGATAATCTAAATGAGTACCCATCAATCGTTTAGTTTGGATGCTAAACATTGTATTACTCTCTAATGATATTTTTATTGGTGTGCCTGATTCAAGTAATCCTTGATTTATAATTTTTACTCTGCCAAGAGTATAATCAACAGTGTAATCTTGATTTTCCGTTAATTGCATTCCTCCCGCAGTTACAACAACCGAGCCTTGAGGAACATTAATTGCATTAAGCGATATCTCTGAGCTTGACGATGACTGATACTCACCTGTAAGAAAAAATTTATCTTTTTCTGCCATTTGTTGTGCCATGTTTTGTGTTAAATCGTATAATTCGTTAAAAACATATTTTTTTGCATCTTCAGTATTATTAATTTTTTCTTCAAGATCTTCACCAAATGGTTCTAAAACCGGAAAAATAATTCTTCCGTTTGAAGCATTAATGGTATAACCGTCAATAAAGTCAAAAACACCATCTCCACTTTTTGTTGGTTCTAATTGTGAATTCAAATTATCTAAATTTAATACTCTTAATAATTTTTTACCTTTAATATCGCCGGCAGGTATTGAATAAACAGGTGCTCCGGTTTCGTCATCATTATACATAACTTCGAGCCGAAAATCTTGACTATTAACCTGATATGCTCCAATTGAGTATATGTTTTTCATCATTAACTCCCATGTTGGGAGCTGTGGGCTAAGCGATGTACCTTTTAAAAGTTTTAAAATAAGAGTTTTTGGTGCATCAACACCTCCATTCGAAAACTCACCAACTTTATGTGTTTCGCCACTTGCAGTATATTCATAAGCAACCGCTAACACCTCATCGCCGTTTAATGCCGTGTTTAAAGAAATATATCCAAGTTTTGTATTGACCTTATATTCGGATGAAGATAAAGGGCGTGCATTTTCAATTTTTTCATAATCCTGCCCTCCAACAAAATTTGCATCTGTAAAATATGATTGTGTTAATGTTTTTGTAACATCGTTGATATTCCTAATATCAGAATATTCATTATCCATCATATCGTACAGGTTATTTAAAGCGTTGTCAGGATAGATGCCCGATGGAGACGGATTAATAATTGATGTTGCATAAATATTGTTTTGTCCCTCGCCAAGGTCCATAAATGCCAATATATTTCTTGAATTTTGAAAATTACTTGTTTTATTGGTAACCCATACTTCAATTTTGGTAATATTGATATTTGAATTTATTACAGGAAGATTTTTTAAAGCATTGTTGTAATGTTCTTTAAAATATTGTGATAAGAAAAAATTACGATTAGCATCATAATCGGAAGCTGATATATCAAAAGAATTTTTCTGAGCACCTCCTTGTACTTCAATAACCGATGTTTGACCATTTTGTTTTGAAAAAACACTTGTTATGCTTAATCGTCCAAATTTAAGTTCTGTTAATATCCCAAATAAACTTTGGCTGCCGGTAATTAATGAACCTGACAAAGGGAGAGAGACATCCCCTGCTTCAATTTTTTGAATAATATCATCCTCTTTCCCATGATATTGAAGTTTCATTTTATTGTCAAACTCAAAACTCGATTCTGTATTATAATTAACACCTAGCTCTAAATTATCTCCAATTTTGCCGGTAACATTCATTTGTATTTTTTCTTTAAAATCAAATGTTGTGTTTTTTCTAAGCTCCTCTTGTAAAAGAGGGTTGTCGGTTTTTGTAATATTTAAACCAAATGATAATTCGGCAGAACCTCGTGGTTTAATATCAATTGTGTTGCTGCCAAAAATTGTTTGAAAAACTTCACCTCCAACATGTAATTTAGGTATTAACGATGTTTGATGCTCAAAACTTTCGCTTTTTACTTTTTGCCGCCAGTAATCTTTTGTTGATCTGTCAAAATCATATTTCATGTAATTTTTTTGCGGCATTGAGTAAGGTAATCGATAATCTATTTTACCAATCTTTTTATTAAATTCATACTCATTAGTTGCCGGATTGTACTTAATATCTGTTTTTAAATTTGAAGGCGCATGTAAATATAATCCTGATTGTTCTCCCGTTTGAAAATATTGATGATTTGATTCATCTTTAAACGGATATGGCAATTGTATAGTATCGCTTGAAGTAAAATTTGTATCGTCCAAAAAAATAATTGGAGAATAATTTAAAGTAACCGCTTTTGAGTCTACTTTAAATAAAATAAACATTACAAATGCAATAAATGAAAATAAAAATATGTTAAAAAATATTTTTTTCAAGTAGCCTTATTTGAATTTTGTTTCTATAGTCGTTTTAGAGCTGATTTTATTAAGTCTTCAATGTCTAAATTATTGTTTTCACTAATAATTTTGTCAAGAACTTTCTCAACAGCATTTTTTGAAAAACCTAACATTACTAATCCAGATAACGCTTCATCTTTATTTGTATTGTTTTGAGAGGTTAAAAATTCTCCGTTTTCGTCAAATTTTCCTAATTTGTCTTTTAAATCTATAATAATTCTTTGTGCTGATTTTGTACCAATACCCTTAATGCTTTTTAAAAGAGAAACATTGTTTGTTTTAATAGCTTCTTGAATTTCGTATGATGATAGTGATGACAGCATCATACGTGCAGTATTAGGACCAATGCCTGATACGGATATTAATAATTCAAAAATTTCTCTTTCTTTTTTATCAAAAAATCCATACAAAATATGTGCATCTTCACGTATTGTTTGATGAATATATAATAAACATTCCTTTTTTTCTGATAGTTTTGAATAAGTATTAAGTGAGATATTTATTAAGTATCCAATACCTTGTGTTTCAACAACAGCATAAGTTGGAGTGATTTCTATTAAATTGCCTTTTATATATTCGTACATCTTTTATATTTTAGTATGCGAAAATAATAATAAATTTCGGCATTTTTGTGTCCACAGGGAGTTATATTTTTTCTTTTCTTTTTTTCGTAACTAATCAGTGATAATTTTATAATTTTAACTTTACAAAAAAGCCACAGATTCACAGATTATATAAAACTGAAAATATCCTAAGAATTATTTTTTAAATCTATCCTAATATTTGATAATTATTATCCATTTAAAATCTGTGAATCTGTGGCAATTATTAGTTAATATAACACTGATTAGTTACCTTTTTTCTTATTCGTATAAATATCGCTATTCGTTTCGGTAGTATCGTTCGTTTCCGTAGTATCGCTCCTTGACAAGTGAACATGGTATCCTCTCAAAAAGTAATGGTATTAATTAAAATAAATCCCAACTTCAAAATCCCAAATTCAAAATAAATCCCAAATACTTAAAACCCAAAAACAGAGTTACCTATCAGGATTTTCTTCCTCCTGTTGACTTATTGATAATGCTGTTTTAAATGCTGATAATCTCTTCTGATTCTCTTATATCATTAGACAATTCTTTGGCATTTAGATAAGTGCCGCTAATAACCCGCAGAAAAAATATAAATTCTTTTGCTTCTTTTCTAAATATTCCTACTTTGTTTACAAAGTCCTTTTTGGTCAAAGAGCCATCGGCTTCCTCATAATTTGCGACTATTGATGTTCCTGCACCACCCAATTGTAACCGTATTCCGGCATATTCAGGAGAAGGGGGAAGCATTTTACATATTTCAAGCATCCTCTTTGCGAATATCAATAAACGTTCTCTCAAATCATAAGGCTTTTTTGGATTTTCCATTTGGGATTTATTTTGGATTTTGATATTTGGATTTTGAATTTTAATTATATAGTTTACCCCCGTTGAATATTTCTTTATTTTCAGTTTCCACCATTGTTCAACGATATTATCCTACGGGGTTTACCATTAATTATTTAGACGATACTGGACGTGTCCCCTTGTTGTCGCAGTAGCTATATTTCTATCGCTGGCATAGGGAACAGTTGTTCCTTTTTCGATATTATATTTTCGGGCACTTACGACTTTTATTTCCCCCACGCTCTTTCGGATTTGTAAACCGAAAGAGCAAGTCTGCAGTTTCTGTTCAGCAATTATTTATATACTTGCTTATTATTGCAAGTATTTTGTTTATATTGATTGGCTTAACAATATAATCATCACATCCTGCTTCTTCCCCTAACATTTTTCCATTTTCAATAGTATAAGCCGTTTCAACAATTATTGGTATATTTTTATTAATTTTTTTTATTTCTTTAGTAGCATCAAAACCATCAATTTCCGGCATACGAATATCCATAAGTATAAGATTGATATCTTTATTGTTTTTATAAATATCAATTGCTTCTTTTCCATTTATAGCTCTAATAATTTTCACATTAGTGTCGCTTAAAATTTTTTCAAGAAACAAAAAATTCGCATCAACATCTTCTGCAATAAGAATTGTTTTATCTGACCAGTTATAACCCATAATTTAAAATTATTAAGCTAAAGTATAAAATAATTTAATAAAAAAAGAATAAACCGCATAAGTTTTAAATATTATACTGCAAATTGACCTTTTAAAATTACCTTAACCCCGCAAGTAAAATTATAATTGCAATTAATTCACGATATACAAAAAAGGCTTGCTGATTTAAGGTATAAGTCCATTCCGAAAACAAGCAGAACGTCATTGCGATCCGCCAGCTGACGGATAAAAACTCAAAATATTCTCATGCAAAGTATAATTACTTTTTAGAAGATTATGCCATCGAATTGTTAATTAAGTTCTTTAATTCCTTTCTGTTTTTATAAATATCACAAGCCAAATATAAGGCTTGTCTAAAAGAATTTGGAGAGGCTATATTTTTCCCGACAATTTCATAAGCAGTACCATGTGCCGGCGATGTTCTCACAATTGGCAATCCTGCTGTATAATTAACACCACTGTCAAACGATATTGCTTTAAAAGGAGCTAATCCCTGGTCGTGATACATTGCTAAAATAGCATCAAATTGTTTAAAACTGCTTGAACCAAAAAAGCCATCTGCAGGATAAGGACCAATAGCGAGAATATTTTCTTTTCGTGCTTGAGCAATTGCAGGTATAATAATTTCATTTTCTTCATTCCCAATAACGCCGTTATCTCCGGCATGCGGATTAAGTCCTAAAACGGCAATTCTTGGTTTACGTATTGCAAAATCTTCAATTAACGATTTATTCATTAATCTTAAACTTTTTAAAATATTTTCCTCTGTAATATGCTCCGCCACTTTTGATATAGGCACATGTCCTGTAACAACACCAACCCTCATAATATCGCTCACTAACATCATTAAAACTTCATCAGCTTTAAATTTTTCTTTTAAATATTCGGTATGACCGGGGAAATTAAAATCTTTTGATTGAATATTATTTTTATTTATTGGTGCTGTAACTAAAACATCAATTTTATTCTCTTTCAAATCTTGTGCTGCTCTTTCAAGTGCAATAAATGATGCACTACCGGCAGTATCAGTACTTTTGCCAAACTCAACTTTAATATTATCATCTAAACAATTAATAATATTTGCTCTTTTGATATTTGCCTCATCGGCATTAGAAATAGAATTTAAGCTGAAATTACTAACATTCAGTGCTTTACGGTGATATGCGGCTACTTTTGAAGAGCCGTAAACAATTGGTGTACAAAATTCAAGAATTCTATGATCAAGTAATGTTTTAATAATAATTTCATAACTTATTCCATTTATATCACCTTGTGAAATGCCAACTCTTATTTTATATCTATCCATTATAAAAAAATTTAATTTGTTTATTAAACAATTGATTTAAAATAATCAAAAAGAAGTCTCACTCCAACTCCTGTTCCGCCTTTACCTCTGTAACTATCTTCTTTTTGAATAAATGCAGGACCTGCAATATCAAGATGTACATAAGGATAATCTGTGAAATGTTCTAAAAATTTACCTGCTGTTATTGCACCAGCGTCGCGTCCTCCAATATTTTTTATATCTGCAATATCCGATTTTAATAATTCATCATATTCATCCCAAAAAGGAAATTCTACTATTCGTTCGTAAACATTATTACCACTCTGTTTTAGAGTGTCAAAAATTTTTTCGTCTGCAGTACCCATTGCAACAATACCATAACCGCCGATTGCAACAGCCGCTGCACCGGTTAGAGTAGCAATATCGACAACAAGTTCCGGTTTATATTGTTTTGCATAACTTAAGGCATCAGCTAAAATCATTCTTCCTTCAGCATCTGTGTTTAACACCTCAACAGTCAATCCATTGTGCATTGTTATAACATCGCCCGGAGTATAAGCATTGCCATTAGGTCGATTATCTGTTGATGGTATCAAGCCAATAACATGAACAGGTAATTTTGCCTTTGATATTGCATAAAGAGTACCTATTACAGCAGCAGCACCCGACATGTCGCTTTTCATGGTATCCATAGATTTAGTAGGTTTTAAACTCAACCCTCCTGTATCGTAAACTATTCCTTTACCAACAAGAATTATCGGTTTTCTGTTTTTTGCGTATTCAGGTTTCCATTCCAATATTGAAAATGTCGGAGGGTCAACACTTCCTTTGTTAACTGCAAGCAAACCTCCCATACGTAAAGTTTCAATTTTTTTCTTGTTAAAAACTTCAACATTAAATCCTGCATCTTTACCAATTTTCTGTATTTCGGTAGCTAATTGCTCTGATGTTAAAAAAGATACCGGCTCATTTATTAAATCGCGAGACAGATATACCGCGTCTGTGCTTATTTGGAGACGCTCAACCTGTCGAGGTTCTAACTTATTACAAAACAAATTTATTTCTGTCAAATATATGGTTTTTTCTTTTTCGGGATTTTTATATCTAATAAAATCGTAATTACTTAATGCTAATCCTTCTGCAAAAGAAACTATTGCTTGTTCGTTATTTGTTAAATTTGCTATTGTAATACTATCAATCTTATTTTCTTTTATATGTTTACATAATTTATAAGCTTCTTTTCTTAAACTTTCATT
Source organism: Bacteroidota bacterium (assembly GCA_030592465.1). Lineage (GTDB taxonomy): Bacteria > Bacteroidota > Bacteroidia > Bacteroidales > B39-G9 > B39-G9. The sequence continues at coordinate 15,034 of JAUVJB010000025.1, forward strand.
TATTTGATAATCTTGTTCTTTTTTATCAACTATTTGTAAATAAACAAAATGAGTATATTGATTTATTGTAATATGCTTCTCATCTGAATTAATTTTGGTTTTTATATAATTTAATTCTGTATCTGAAAAATTATACTTTGACAAATCAACATCTTTATTAATTAAGAAAACAATTGATTTATTTTCTTGTAATTTATTTATTTTTATAAATCTAATCTCCATTGCTTTTTTTATTTATTTTAAAAATGTAAAGTTAATAAAAAATATATTGTTAGTAATAACTCAATCTTTTAATATTTTTGTATTTTATTTTTAATAATTATTTCGTGAATTTAGATAAATTATACCATAAAGCATTATCACAAGAATTTTTATCTGTTGATGAGGGCTTATTTTTGTATGAAAATTCGCCTGTTGTTGAGTTGATGTTTATTGCCGATAAATTAAGAAAAAAAGTCAGACCCGACAATAAGGTTACATGGCTCATTGATAGGAATATAAATATAACAAATGTTTGTATATCAGCTTGCAAGTTCTGTAATTTTTATCGCAAACTAAACGATAAAGAAGCATATATAACCGATTTACCTGAGTACAAGAGAAAAATTGAAGAGCTAAATAAATTAGGTGGTGAACAATTATTATTACAAGGTGGGCTGCATCCGAAATTAGGATTAAAATTTTACAGCAATCTTTTTAGAGAATTAAAACACATGTTTCCAAATCTTAAATTACATGCTTTAGGACCGCCTGAAATTGTACATATCTCTAATTTAGAAAAAAAATCGTACCGTGAAGTTTTAAAAGCATTACTTGATGCCGGTTTAGATAGTTTACCCGGAGCCGGAGCTGAAATTTTATCAGACAGAGTTCGAAAAATTGTTTCGCCCGTTAAATGTAATACACAACAATGGCTTGATGTAATGCGTGAAGCACATAAATTAAATATGCTAACATCGGCAACCATGATGTTCGGACATATTGAAACAAAACGCGAACGAATTCAACATCTTGTTTATTTAAGAGAAGTACAAAGCGAAAAACCAAAAAATTCGGTTGGCTTTATTGCCTTTATACCTTGGACTTTTCAAGACAAAGGAACTGTTTTAAAGGATAAATACGGAATTGTTAATTCGGTTAATGCTGAAGAATACATTAAAACAATTGCAATTAGCAGAATAATGTTGCCAAATATAAAAAATATTCAAGCCTCGTGGTTAACTGTCGGGAAAGATGTTGGCGAAATCTGTTTACATGCCGGAGCAAATGATTTTGGTTCAATTATGATTGAAGAAAATGTTGTATCGGCAGCCGGTGCTTCATATAATTTTGATGCCGAAGGTATTCAAAAATCAATAACTGAAGCAGGTTTCACACCTCAACTGCGAAATCAAAAATACGAATATATATAATTAGAAATTACCACAGGATTTAATTATGTTTTCCACTTAAAAAATTCGTGGAGTCATCGTAATTCATGGGCAAACAAAATCCGTGTTAATCTGTGAAATTCGTGGACAAAAAAGAATTAAAAAAAATTCGTGCAATCTGTGTAATTAGTGGACAAATTCGTGGAATAAAAGTATTACCTTTGTAAAAATTTTTTATTGCTGATAATCAACAAATTATTGGAAAAACTATAATGAATAACAAAAAATTAATAATTGCTATTGATGGTTTCTCTTCGTGTGGAAAAAGTACTGTGGCAAAAGACTTAGCAAAAAAATTAAATTATATTTATATCGACAGCGGTGCCATGTACAGAGCTGTTACTTTATTTTGCTTAAAAAATAATATCATTAAAAATAAAATTATTAATGAACAAGAACTAAACTCATTAATAAACAACATTAATATAACATTTGAATACAATAATAACACAGATAAAGCTGAAACTTTTTTAAACGGCACAAATGTTGAAGACGAAATAAGAAATATTGAGGTTTCGGAAAATGTTAGTGCTATAAGCAAAATAAAATTTGTTAGAGAAAACCTTGTTAAACAACAACAAGATTTAGGTAAAAACAAAGCTATTGTGATGGATGGCAGAGATATAGGAACAACCGTTTTTCCAAATGCTGATTTAAAAATCTTTATGACTGCTGATGTTGATGTTAGAGCCGAACGCCGATATAAAGAATTAACAAATAAAGGACTTAATGTTTCAATAGAAGAAATTAAAGATAACATAAAAAATAGAGACTATCTTGACCAAAACAGAGAAATTAGTCCTTTAAGAAAAGCAGACGATGCTATTGTTCTCGACAACAGCTATTTAACTAAAACAGAACAGTTAGAATGGATTCTATATAAAATTTGAACAATTTTCAATTAAGATTTTAAATTTTAAATTTTAGATTTAATTTGGACATATAACTTGTCTTGATTTCTCAAGAAGGGAATGATTATAAAAAATAAAATAATGAAAAATCGTTCAATTGTTTTACTCTGTGAAATAATCAGGAATTTTTAAGATTGCTTCGCAAAATTATTTTATGGAATAAACTTTAAACTTTTACTTTTACCCTTTTACATGAACGTTGAGATTGATAATAATTCGGGATTTTGCTTTGGTGTTGTTTATGCTATTCAAAGAGCTGAAGAAGAATTGGCAAAAAACAAAAAATTATATTGTCTCGGCGATATTGTTCACAACAATGTTGAAGTTAAACGTTTAGAATCGAAAGGATTAATTACTATTGACAATGAAGAATTTAAAAAATTACGAAATTGTAAAGTATTAATCAGAGCACACGGCGAACCGGCAGAAACATACAAAATTGCACTCGAAAATAATCTTACTTTAATTGATGCATCGTGTCCTGTTGTTTTACGATTACAAAATAAAATAAAAAATGGCTTTGATAACTTTACAAACCCGGAACAAGGTCAGATAGTTATTTATGGCAAAAAAGGTCATGCTGAGGTAAATGGATTAGTTGGACAAACACAAGGGAAAGCAATTGTTGTCAGCTCAATTGACGATTTAGAGAAGATTGACTATACAAAATCAATAAACCTATATTCACAAACAACAAAAAGTCCTGAAGGTTTTAATCTGATAAAAAAAGAACTTGAAAAACGAATAAATCAAAAAAATCAAGACAAGACTTCTTTTATAAGTAACGACACCATTTGTCGTCAAGTCTCAAGCAGAGATAAAAAACTTCGAGTCTTTGCAAAAAGACACAATGTTATTATTTTTGTAAGCGGGGAAAAAAGCTCAAACGGCAAAATGCTTTTTGAAGTATGTAAAAAAGAAAATCCTCGAACTCACTTTGTGTCTGATTATGAAGACATTAACGCAGAATGGTTCATGAACACAGATTCTGTTGGTGTATGTGGTCCAACATCAACCCCTAAATGGTTAATGGAAAAAATTGCTGATAAAATTAAATTATTATAATATAAATTAAAAAATGACAAAAATTAAAAGAATTGGAGTCCTTACCTCAGGAGGCGATGCTCCCGGCATGAATGCGGCAATTCGTGCCGTAACGAGAAAAGCCATATATCATGGATTGGAAGTTTATGGTATTAGACATGGTTATGAAGGTATGATAAACGGATGGATGAAACAATTAAAATCGCACTCTGTAAGTAATATTATACAACGAGGAGGAACAATATTAAAAACAGCTCGCTGCAAAGAATTTATGACTATAGCAGGAAGAAAAAAAGCTCACGAACAATTAGTAGCAAATGAAATTGATGCAGTTGTTGTTATTGGTGGTGATGGTTCATTTCAAGGTGCTCGAAAAATGTCTGAAGAATTTGATATTCCTTTTGTTGGGATTCCGGGAACTATTGATAATGACCTTTATGGCACAGATTATACTATTGGCTATGATACTGCTTTAAATACCGTTGTTGGGGCTGTAGATAAAATTCGTGATACTGCAAGCTCACACAATCGTTTATTCTTTGTTGAAGTAATGGGTCGTGATGCAGGATTTCTCGCTCTTAGAAGTGGCGTTGCCTGTGGTGCCGAAGCTGTACTTATTCCGGAAGTTAAAACTTCGGTCAACCAATTAAAATCATATCTTGAAGAAGGATTTAAACGTAAAAAATCAAGCATAATTATTATTGTAGCTGAAGGTGAAAAAGAAGGTGGCGCCTATGAAATAGCCAATAAAGTCAAAAAAGATTTTAATGAATATGATGTTAAGGTTACTGTTCTCGGTCATATTCAACGTGGCGGTTCTCCTTCTGCATTCGACAGAGTTACTGCAAGCAAATTAGGCGTAGCTGCCGTTGATGCTATTTTAGATGACCAAAAAAGTATTATGGTCGGTATTGTTAACAATAAAATTGTTCATGTACCTTTTAATAAAACTTTAAAAAATGTAAAAAAAATAGATGGCCGTTTAATCGAAATTTCCGATATTTTATCTATATAATCAACTGTTTATGAGAGGTTCGGTTTCTTAAGTTATACTTTGCACTTCGGCAAGCTCAGTAGAGCCGTAATATTATTTGCCTGCCCCGTGAAATTGCGAAGCAATATTTCACTGGGGTCATTCGCTGCTCTGTCATTAATTGTCATTTGGCTTCGCCGT
>JAUVJB010000192.1 GCA_030592465.1 Bacteroidota bacterium
ATAGAAGAATGCTTTTTCTCCCTGACAGATTGTATCAGGCACAACTCTTAAATGAGCTGTTGGGTGTGCTGCAGCATCAACAATAACCCATAAGGAATCGGAATTTTCAGCATGACAATTGTTTTGCACGGTCATTTTTACCATATAAGTTGAATCAGTAGAATAAAAATGCGTTACATTGCGAGTATGATAAACCGAATCATCACCCATGTCCCATGTGTAAGATATATCATCACCACCTTGGGAATTATTTCTAAATGCAACTGCCTCATACGGGCATACTGTTATTGTATCAAGGTCTTCATCTTGGTTTTTAAAACAGATATTAACCCAAGGAGGATTATATTCCGGATGATATTGTACATCAACAGGTTTTGTGATACTGTCAATGCTACCGCAATTATTTGAAATAGTTAATTTTACACTGTAAGTTCCTGTATCGGCGTAAGAGTGATGTGGTTGGTTTAATGTTGAACTAGTACTATCTCCAAAATCCCATAAACAATTACCTGTTCCATGAGGATAAAATGAGACAATATTATTTGGACAATTTTGACCGTTAAACCAAAAATCAAAATCTGCATATACCTGATTCTCATTATTTATATAAACAGTCATTTGTGTTGTACCTGTGTTACCGCATAAATTTGTAACAGTTAGTTGAACAGAGTATTCCCCTACCTGGGAATAAGCATGAACAGGGGCTTTATTAACTGATGTGTATCCATCACCAAAATCCCACAAATAACTTTGTGCATGGTTTTGTTCATAGTTACAATTAAAAAAGATATTGTCATAAGGGCAAAAATTGTCACCTGGGGTATAAATTTCAACAATCGGAGTTGCTGTGTCTGACACTGTTACTTGTTGGGTAATAGTATCATTACCACATGATTGTGTTTGAAGATAAAGCGTGATATTGTAAACACCGGCGGTATCATATATATGATCAACCCAATCAAAATTAGCAATTGGCGAGCCGTCGCCAAAATCCCACATAAGGCTTTGATGGTCATATTCATAACCTACGGTAATTCTCTCACCCGGGCAAACATTTGAACATGGGTTAATCTGGAATTTACCTGCAGAGCCTTCAATAGTGAATTGATATGAGTAGTAGCCCAAAGTCGAATCGCCATTAGAAGCAGTAAGCTCAACGTGATAAGTTCCACCCCATAAAATAGTATCAGGAATCTCAACATCCTCATAATGAAAATAAAAAGACTCACCGGAAATATCCCAATAATATGTAAGTCCAAGTCCTGATGTATCAGCAGGGTCTATAGTACTTGTATTAGCAAAATAAACATGTAGAGGAGCACATTGCTCTTCTTGTATAGGATATCCCATTGAATCCCAAACTTCAAAACTTACAGTAGATTGCGCAAACAAATTATTTGCACAAAAGAGTACAATAAAAGATAAAACAATTTTCAGGTAGATTTTTTTCATGACATAAAGATTTAGGTAAAAATATTGATGATAATTTATAAACATTAAATATATAAAACAATCTGTTAAAAAGCAATTATTTTTGATTAATGATTAAAGTTTAAGGTTGTGGATTGTCTGAACTGTGATTATTTTGATTTTTATGATTATAAAAATCAGCTATTTCATCTATGAGTCCACTCCGAAAAGTCTTTTTTTGCCACAAAGGCACCAAGACATCCGCCAGTAGTCGGACACGTTCGCCAGCTGGCGGATTAAAAATAAACTCTTTATGACTTATTATTTTAGTAGCATTTCCTTTTATTTTACTTTTCGGAGTGGACTCATCTATAAATTGTTAAAAAAAACAGTTCATATCTTAAATTTTTTGTTTGTAAGCCGTTTGAAGTGTAAACTTGTTTCGCCAAAATTAATCAACAATCCGATTTCTAAATTATATGCTTCTAAATAATTGATAGCTTGTGCCAAATGCACGTGTTCTAATTTTGTAATTGCTTTTAGTTCTACCGAAATTATTTCTTCAACTAAAAAATCAACTCTTCGTGTGCCAATTTGTTTTTCTCTATATGCTATTGGCATTTAAAACTCTCTTTTGAAAGAAATACCGGCAAGTTCCAATTCAATTGCCAAAGCTCTTTGATAAATTACTTCCTGAAAACCATTACCAAGGATTTTGTGAACTTGCATTGCACAGCCGATAATTTTTGAAGTGAGCTCAGAATATTTTGTATTTCTCGTTTATCATAATTGCCTGAAAAATGTCTGAACTATGATTGATTTGATTTTTATGATTACTCTGAAAAAAAATCATAAAAATCATTCAATCATACAAAATCACAGTTCAGACAATGGTTAAATAGCCGAATCTAGTGTCAATCTTTGAGTCTTTGCATAAAATTTATATTTTCAAACCAAATACAAGTATGTCGTCAATCTGTTCAATATCTCCTTTCCACTTTTCAATGGTTGTGTTAAGAATTTCTTTTTGTTTAACCATGGATTCGTCTTGTATGCTTAAGAGTAACTCTTTAAATTTTTTAGACTTAAACTTAGAACCTTTTTCGCCGCCAAACTGGTCAGAAAATCCATCAGAGAAAATATATAAAGCATCTCCTTTATTGATTTTAATAATATTATTGGTAAAAGATTCTTTTTCTTTAAGATAAATTCCAACCGGCATGTGATCTGCTTTAACTTCAAAAAGACCATATTTCTCGTCCTGGGATATTAATGTAGCCGATTGTTGTGTATTGTTGTTAATTAGAGCATCATTACTTGAGCGAATAACATACAAAGAATTATAAGCGCCGGAAAATTGCAAATTATTATTGTCTATATCAATAACACATAAAGCTATATCCATACCGTCTTTAGCTTCATTTTGTTTACCTGTTTGGCTTAAAGTTCGTTTTACGTGTTCACGCAAGTTATTTAGAATTAAATTTGCCTGCGTTACATTATTTTTATTTACAATTTCATTTAAGAATGAAACTCCAAGCATGCTCATAAATGCTCCGGGAACACCATGACCGGTGCAATCGGCTGCTGTAACAATAATTTTATTTTCTTTTTGAGTAATCCAGTAATAATCACCACTAACAATATCTCTCGGGCGAAATAAAATAAAATGTTCGGGTAAAACACTATCAATAAATTCTCTTGAAGGCAATATGGCTTGCTGAATTCGTTTTGCATAAAGAATACTATCGGTAATATTTTGTTTTTGCTCTTCAATTAGATTATTTTTTTCGGCAAGTAATTTATTGTCTTTTTGTTTTCGACGGTAACTTCTATAAACCATAAAAGCAAATAATAAAACAACAACAAAACCAAACAAAATAAACAGTTGAATAATTTTTTGACGACGCAGTTCTGCCTGTGCTGCCAAATCTTTTTGTTTTTGCTCAAATTCACGCTGTTTATTTTTTTTATCAAACTCATATTGCATGCCAATCTGAGTTACCTTTCTGACATTTTCTTCATTTTTCAGAGAATCTTGAGTATCTTTAAATAATACATGTGATAGATATGCTTTTCTATAATTATGAATAGCAGCGTAAGACACACTCAACATTTGTGTAGCTTTGTTAACAATATAAGGAGAGCCAATTTTTTCGCCTATGGCTTTGGCTTTAAGTAAATAGTTTATTGATGTATTATAATGAGCAAGATAATAATTAACTTCTCCTATGCCTGAATATGATGTAGCAAACTCTTCAGCGCTACCTATCTCTTGATTCATTTTTAAGCTTTTGGAATAAAAATCCAAAGCTTTATTGCATTCGAGCAAAAGAGAATCTTTATGACCTTTATTAAAATTATTTTTTGCTTGTTCTGTATAAACTGTAGCAAGATTATTATACGAAACAACAACACCTCTTTTATCTCCAATTTCCTGATAAATTTTTATACTTTTTAAATTAATTTCAATTGCCTCTTCATATTTCTTTTTAATTAGCAAAATTTGACTAATATTGTTATAAGTTGCTGCAATGCCTCGTTTATCGTTTATTTCTTCTTCAATTTTCAGACTTTTAAAATAATATTCAAGGGCTTTATCATTTTTTTCCTGTTCTTGATAAATGCCACCAATGTTATCATAAGTACGTGCCACCATTTTTTTATCGTCTCTTTCTTCAGAAATTTTCAGACTTTTAAAATAATATTCAAGGGCTTTATCATAATTACCTTGAACATAAAACACCCCGCCAATATTGTTATATGATTTAGTTATTTGCTCTTCATTTTTAATTTCTTTGCTATTCTTAAGACATTTCATGTAATAATTAAAAGCCTTGTCATACTCACCTTTATAGTGATAAAGCATTCCAATATTATACAATAATTTAACAATTTGTTGTTTATCACCTGTTTTTTCATAAATATTCAAAGCTTCGGTATATTCTCTCAAAGCATTGTCGCATGAGCCTTGATAGTAATAACCAATACCAATGTTTGTATGTGAAAGAGCAATACCCTTATCAAATTTTAAATCTTTGCTTAGTTTTAAGCCTTTGTGTGCATATATTAAAGCCTTATCAGGATTTGTGCTTACATATTTTTTCGATATTTGATTATAAAGAATTACTTTATTTGTATCGTTTTTGGCAGTTTTTAAAACATTTAATAAGCTGTCGATCTCCGGGTTGTCCGATGCAGATATGTTTAAGGAAACAAATAAAATACTGACAAGAAATAACAGCTTCTTCATTTTTAAAATATTTGAAAAAAAAATATATTATTTAATTTGTGAAAATAATAAAATAACTGAGATAATAAAAATTAACCTGCATTAATTTATCAAATGCCACCAAGTTACAAAGACATTAAGAAAAAAATAAAAATTTTGTGCCTTTGTGCCTTCGTGGCAAGAAAAATAAACTTTGTGGCAAAAAAAGACTTTTTGGAAAGGACTCATATATAAATCAAAGGATTGCTTCCCCTCCGGATGGCGGATCGCAATGACAACAAATATTGAATTTTCTTTCAAAAAACAACTATAAATCTTTCATTGTAAGTTGTATTCGTTTTCTATCAATATCTATATCAATAACTTTAACTTTCACATGTTGGTGTAATTTTACAACATCAGCCGGATTTTTTACGAACTCATTTTTTAATTGTGAGATATGCACTAAACCGTCTTGATGAACCCCAATATCGACAAAAGCACCAAAATTAGTGATATTTGTTACAATACCGGGTAATACCATGCCAATTTTAAGGTCTGTAATTTTATATACATTTTTTGAGAACTCAAATACTTTAATTTTGTTTCGCGGGTCTCTTCCGGGCTTTGCTAATTCGTTAATAATATCTGTTAAAGTAGGTATGCCAATATTGTCGGCAACATATTTCTTTATTTCTATTTTATTTCTTCGTTCTTCACTCTTCAACAAATCATTAACCGAACAGTTTAAATCATCAGCCATTTTTTTGACAATAAAATAACTTTCAGGATGCACAGCGCTGTTGTCAAGCGGGTTTTCAGCATCTGCAATACGCAAAAATCCTGCACATTGTTCAAATGCCTTATTACCGAGACGCTCAACTTTTAATAACTCATAACGCGACTTAAACATATTATTTTTTTTTCGATAATCAACAATATTTTGTGCTAATTGAGGACCTAAGCCTGACACATAACTTAAAAGATGTTTGCTTGCAGTATTAAGATTAACACCAACCAAATTTACACAACTCGCAACAACATCGTTAAGGGCATTCTTCATCTTATTTTGTTCAACATCGTGCTGATATTGTCCGACACCAATCGACTTTGGGTCTATTTTTACCAATTCAGCGAGAGGGTCCATCAATCTTCGCCCGATTGAAACAGAACCACGTACTGTAACATCATATTGAGGAAATTCTTCACGAGCTACTGACGACGCCGAATAAATAGAAGCCCCGTTTTCACTTACTACAAACACATTTACTTTTCGGTCTAATTTAAGATTTTTTACAAAATATTCTGTTTCGCGACCTGCTGTTCCGTTACCAATAGCAATAGATTCAATATTATAAGCATTAACCAAAGA
>JAUVJB010000168.1 GCA_030592465.1 Bacteroidota bacterium
GCACGCAGACAGGCACAGGCAGGCGAAGCAATCTATTTATTTTCACCACTCCACCACTTTTTCAGATTTATAATCTGAAAGTCTAAATAAACGAACGTAAAGCAGAATTTTCGAATTGCAAATCCGAAAAAGAGAGTGTTTTTATTTTATTTGGTCGTTAGCAACAAACAAAAGAAAAAAATGAGACATAGAACATTATATTTGATAATAGCAATATTTTTTACAAACATTTGTTTTTCACAAAATGAAATAATTTCAAAAAATGAAGCAATTCAAGATATTGATACATTGCAAAAATACATAGAAGAAATTCATCCTAACGCATATGCTTATGTGTCAAAGGAAGAAATGAATGAAAGATATAATAGCATAAAAAAATCAATCAGTGATAGCCTAACTATTTATGAATTATACAATTATCTGTCTTTTATTGCTGCGGAATATGGTGATGGTCATTTATCAATATTATTTCCAAAAGCATGGTATAAAAAATTCATTAAAATTTTCCCCGCTACAATAAATATTGACATTAATAATAAAAAATTATTTATTCAGAAAGTAGATTCTGGATTGAATATTCCAAACGGTGCTGAAATAATTGAAATAAATGGAATTTCTGCAAAAAACATTATTGATACAATGCTTATTTGTCAAAGTGGTGAATCGAATGCTTTTAGAGCTGAAAGGGTGAAATGGCTTTTTCCTCAATTATTATACTCTATTTATAAAATGTATGGCAATTTCAAGATAATCTACAAAAATAGAGGAAATCTTACAGAGGATACAATACAAGGGATTAGTTATCGGAAATATAGAAATTTAGGTAATGAAAATGGAAAACAAAAAAAGGATTATAGTGCTAAATTTTTATTTGATATTAAGACTTGTATAATTGATTTTAGGGAATTTTTTGAATTAAATAAGTTTCATGTATTTATTGACACTACTTTTAGTCAGATAAAAGATAAAGGTATTAAATATCTTGTTATAGACCTTCGCAATAATTCAGGGGGTGATTCACGATTAGGAGATGAATTTTTTCAATATATTGCCAAAGAGCCTTTCAGTCAATATGGAAAAACTATTATGAAAGTCAGTCGTCATTTGAAAATATTGTGGAAAGATTATTTTTTATCTCAAGGTTATATTGATAGTACAATGCTTGATAAAGTTTTATCTATCCCAAATGGAAGCATTATTGACCCTGACGAAAAATTATATAGTGAAGAGGAAGATAGTCTGATTTTTTTGCGAGAAAATCTATTACGATATACAGGAACGATTTTTTTATTAACAAGCCCAGCAACATTCTCATCTGCTGCTGACTTTGCATGGTGTTTTAAACATTATAATATGGGGAAAGTTGTTGGTGAAGAAACAGGTGGTTGGGGTCTATGTTATGGGGATAATGTTTATGCTGAACTACCGAATAGCAGAATAGCAATCAATGTGTCTTGTAAGTTATTTTATGATATTGGGGCAACTGAAAAGAGTACTCATGGAGTAATACCAGATTATTCAGTAAAATCTGAAAAAGCTTTGGACTACACCTTAAAATTGATTGAAAATGAATAATGTCAGTTGCTAACATGCAATAAAAAAATTGGGCAGAAAGTGCTAAATGTGAATATTTTAACATTAAATAAACGGTATAGTAAATTGAAAAATTGGTGTTTCAAAACGTCCAATTTTTCATATTGCCACCATTAAAGCTCATTCAAGTATTTTATTGCTTTTTTTAATCTTTCTTCACTAATACCTGATATTATTTTATAGTTAAAATTATATTTTTCTAATTCATTTTTGTAAATATTGAATAATTCTTCTCTATTGTCAGGATTTTCTCTAACAGCATCGAATTCCCATTCAATATTGGTATTACATAATAAAAATAAATCAATTTTGTTTTTTTTTATTTCATTGTCTAACCATGAGGGATATTTATGATATACAACCTGAAACCAAACTTTTGTAATAATTAGATATGTATCGAAAAAGATAAATTTATTAGCATCATTGAAATTTTTATTAGCTGTTTCAATTTGGTTTTTGGAAATTTTAACCAAATCGTTATAGTTATAAGGTCTATTTAGATTTTCAACATATTCACGTGCATATTCAGGCACCCAAATTGTGTTAAAATATTCTGAGAGTTGTTTGCACAAAGCAGTTTTCCCGGTTGATTCAGGACCTAATATTACTATTCGCTTAATACGATGTTCGATTTTTTTATTTCTTTTTTCCATTCAAAATAACCAATTATTGCCAAAATTGTATAAACAAAAAATAAGAAACTTGTTGAATAAAGTTCTTTATAAATATACAAACCTAATGAAACGGCATCAACAATTATCCAAATTAGCCATTGTTCAATATATTTTTTTGTCAACATCCATGTAGCAACAATGCTTGCCGATGTTGTAAAAGAATCCCAATAGGGTAGAGGAGAATCTGTATAATTTTTAAGTATAAATGCAATAAATAGAAATAATACAAAAGTTATAACAATTAGAATAATACCCAATTTTTTTGTTACTGTAATAATTTGTATTTGATTAGTCTTTTTGTCCTTATTTTCACCATGAAGCCAACTATACCAACCATAAAAACTAATTACGAGATAATAAACCTGTAAGCTCATGTCAGCATAAAACTTCGAATAAAAAAACACATAAATATAAAGAGCCGATGTTATGATGCCGACAGGCCAAAGTAAAATGTTCTGTTTTATTGAAAAAAATATATAAATTAAACCGAAAACAGTGCCGAAAAATTCAATGTAATTATTTGTAAACCAATTAAATACAACATCTATCATAACATGGGGTTTCGAGTTTAATGTTTACCCGGTTAAATAATTTCTAATTTCCAATTTCATCATCCAAGTTATGTGTCAAAATTAAATCTTAAATCTTCATTCTTTATTCTTAATAGTAGTTAGATTATTTTTATATAATGAAGGATTATCTAAAACTTCAACAGCTTTTTTGAAAATAGGATTAATTTGATTAATAACTTGATAATATTCACTTGTACCCCACAGGCTGCTCGCAATAAGTGCTTTTAATTGTACCTTTATTATATCTTTAGATATGTTAAAGTCTTTTTCGTTTTCTTCTACACCTTGTTTTTTTGCAAACTTTATAAATTTGTTTAATTTGTCGTTGTCAAATTCATATTCGTTGTTAAACATGGTGAAGTCAGAATATTGTTTTGTTAATTTTTTTCTATTGTCATCTACATATTTATAAATAAATTTATTAAGAATTCCTTTTCGCCATAAATCAATATAATAATCAGAATTTTTTGTTGTGTCGATAGGAACAAAAATATCAGGCATTATACCACCTCCACCAAAAACAAATCGTTTATTAATCAGAGTTTGATATTTTAGAGAATCAGGGAAATGAATACTGTCCCGATTTGTAAGTTCTCCATTATTATATCTGTTGATTAAATCCATTCGATATTCTTTAACTCCTTTATTATAAGGCTTTTGAATGCATCTTCCTGTTGGAGTATAATAATGGGCAATAGTTAACCGTATCATTGAGCCGTCAGGTAAAGGGTATTGTCTTTGTACCAAACCTTTTCCAAACGAACGTCTGCCAACCACAACACCTCTGTCCCAATCTTGAATAGCACCGGTAACAATTTCGCTGGCAGATGCCGAACCTTCGTTAATCATAATAACTAATCTGCCTTCTTCAAAATCACCTTTTTTTGTAGCTTTATATTCTTCTTTCGGGTTGTTTAAACCATGAGTATAGACAATCATTTTATTATCATCTAAATATTCATCAGCTAATTTAATAGCAGTACTCATATACCCGCCACCGTTATTTGTTAAGTCGAGAATGATTTTTTTAACATTTTTTTCTTTTAATTTTTTAAAAGTTTTTTTGTATTCGTCCATGCTTGTTGCTGCAAAACGACTTAGTTTAATATATCCGATATCATCGCTAACCATATAAGCAGCATCGAGACTATAGATAGGAATTTTATCCCGAGTAATAACAAAGTCAAGTATCTTCTTTATACTTTTACGTTTTATACCAACTGTAACCTTTGTGCCTTTTTTACCTCTTAGTTTTTTGAATACTTGATTATTGGTAATACCTATTCCTGCAATGTTTTCTCCATCAACAGTAAGTATTCTATCGCCTGCAAGAATACCTATTTTTTCTGAAGGTCCGCCTGATATTGGCGTTACTACTAATAGTGTGTCGTTAAAAATATTGAACTGAATACCAATACCATCAAAACTTCCTTGTAAAGGCTCATTCATTTCTTTAACTTCTTTTTCACTGATATAAATTGAATGAGGGTCTAAATCTTTTAGAACTTGGACAATAGCATCGTCAACTAATTTTTTTTGATTTATTGTATCAACATAAAAAGTTTTAACTAATCCGAGCACCCTGCTGAATTTATAAATATCTTGATTAAACACTTGCGAATGAGCAACTTGTGTTAATGATAAGAATAATGTGAATAATAGTAGATATTTAGCACAAAAATGGTTAAGTTTTTTCATTTGTAAATATTTTTTTATTTTTTTTCAAAGATATTAAAGATATTGATAATATTTTAAATTTTATTGTTTTTTTAACAATTGTAGAGACTTCCGACCGTTGATACTATACATGTTGTCCGAATTTTTTGAGATACTAAAACAAAATTATTTTTGTTTCAGCCTTTCAGTTTTATAGATTTCAGGTGTTATTTTTTTCGGGGTGTTAAAAAGTCTAATCATTGCTTATATTAATCGCATTTTTAATATTTTTTTATCAGAAAATATTTTTTAAATAAATTTATTTTATTAATTTTATAACAATAATAGATAAACATAAAAAAATAAAGATATGGATATTAAAAAGACTTTTGTATTAGACACAAATGTTATTCTTCACGATTATAAATGTGTTTATAATTTTCAAGGGAACGACGTAGTAATTCCTATTGTTGTACTCGAAGAGTTAGATAAGTTTAAAAAAGGCAACGGAATTATTAATTATAATGCAAGAGAGTTTACTCGCGAATTAGACAAGTTATCAGGAGATATGTTGTTTAGAGGAGGTGTTAGTCTTGGAGAGAATAAAGGCAAGCTATATGTGATAACCGGCAAACCTTTTTCTGATGAATTGAAAGAATCATTTTTTCAAGATATTCCCGATCATAGAATTTTAGCAGTAGCTGATTATTTACGGAAAAAAGATCCAAATACTGTCTTAATTACAAAAGACATAAATTTGAGGTTAAAAGCAAAATCACTAAATATTCAATCACAAGATTATGAAACAGGGAAGATAAAAGATATTAAGGCAATAAATAAAATAATCCCGACTTTTGATAATGTTGACGATGCAATAATCTCAAGATTATATAAAAATCATGAAGGAGTCCCTGTTGAAGAGTTTAAATTCGACAAATTACCATTAGCCCATAAATATTCAATTTTAAGAAGTGGCAAATCAAGCGTTATAACACATTACGACCCTTTTAATAAAGTAATAAACAGAGTTGTTAAACATCCTTATTATGGTATTGAACCAAGAAATGCTGAACAAACATTTTCGTTAGATGCTTTGTCGCGACCTGAAGTACAGTTGGTTTCGCTTACAGGTAAAGCTGGCACAGGTAAAACATTACTTGCATTAGCTGCTGCTTTGCAACAAATAGGTAAATTTAATCAGGTATTATTAGCAAGACCAATTGTTCCTCTTTCTAACAGAGACCTTGGATTTTTACCCGGCGATGTTAACGATAAAATTGGACCATATATGCAACCCTTATTTGATAATCTCTCTGTAATTAAGCATAAGTTTAAACAGGGTAGTAAAGAATATCTTAAAATTGAAGAATATTTAAAAGAAGAAAGGTTGGTAATAACACCATTAGCCTATATTCGTGGAAGAAGTTTGTCAGATGTATTTTTTATTGTTGACGAAGCACAAAATTTAACGCCACACGAAGTAAAAACAATTATTACTCGTGCAGGAGAAGGAACGAAAATAATATTTACGGGAGATATTCAACAGATTGACAGCCCTTATTTAGATGAAAAATCAAATGGACTTTCATATCTCTCTGAAAAAATGAGAGGTCAAGACATATTTGCACATGTTAATCTTGTGAAAGGAGAAAGAAGTTATCTCGCAGATTTGGCAAGTAATTTATTATAATTAATTTTGATTAATGATTTTTTTTATTTATATTTCGTTCAAATAGTAAAAGTGATTTTTGTTAATTAAAAAATGGAAAACTATAATTGGGAAAATAAAACATTTCTTGTTGTTGAAGACGAGGAAAGTAACTTTAAATTGATTCAAGCTGTGTTAAGAAAAACTAAAGCTAAAATAATTTGGGTTACTGATGGCAAAAGTGCAGTTGAAAAGTGTATGAGCAATGATGAAATTAATCTTGTTATTATGGATATTAAAATGCCTGTTATGGACGGGTTTGAGGCAACGAGACAAATAAAAAAGTTTAACAAAAATTTACCAATTATTGCACAAACAGCTTATGCTATGGTTGAAGACAGAGAAAATTCTTTAATTGCAGGTTGCAACGATTATATTTCAAAACCTATTGATATTTCGGAATTTCTTAAGAAAATTAGTAATTTTATTTAAAAAGTGATATTTTTATTTTTTAAAAGAATAATATTTTGTAATTTTATCAAATAATATTTTTAATAAAATATAAGTTTATAATTATATAAAATATTGAAGAAATAAAAAAGTTTTATAA
>JAUVJB010000245.1 GCA_030592465.1 Bacteroidota bacterium
AATTAGCAGAATTTGTTAATAAAGACGCTGTTTTAGTTTTTAGTACAGGTTTTCAGGTTAATCTTGGCGTTATTCCTGTGGTAGCCGGTCGTGAAGATTATATTCTTTTAGACGAATTAGACCATGCATCAATAATTGAGGGCAGCAGATTATCTTTTGCAAAAATAATTAAGTATGCTCATAATGACATGCAATCGTTAGAAAATAAATTAAAAACCTGCAATCCTGATAAAATAAAGCTTATTGTTACAGATGGTATTTTTAGCATGGATGGTGATATTGCCAATTTACCTGAAATTGTAAACTTATCTAAAAAATATTCAGCAACTGTTTTGGTCGATGATGCTCACTCAATAGGAGTTATTGGAGAAAACGGTTCAGGTACTGCATCGCATTTTGGTTTAACCAACGAAGTTGACCTTATTATGGGAACTTTCAGCAAGTCGTTTGCATCTCTTGGCGGTTTTGTTGCAGGTAATAAAGATTCAATTAGTTATATAAAACACAATGCACGCTCATTAATTTTTAGTGCCAGCATAACTCCGGCATCAACAGCAAGTGCTCTTGCATCTCTTGAAATCATGAAAAATGAACCCGAACGTATTCAAAGATTATGGGATAATACCAATTACATGCTTAAAAGATTGAAACAATACGGGTTTGACACAGGCAATGCTGAGACACCAATTATCCCTGTTTATGTACGCAATGATTTAAAAGCATTTCAATTCACAAAATTATTATTTGATGAGGGTGTTTTTATTAGTCCTGTAGTTTCTCCTGCAGTAAAAAGTACCGATAGTTTAATTAGATTATCATTAATGGCAACTCACACAAAAGAACAAATTGACATAGCTGTTGAGAAATTTTACAAAGTGGGTAAAAAATTAGAAATAGTTTCGTAAAACTAAAATTGTAACCGTTCACAGTCCGCCAGCTTGCGGATAGCTGAATGGTTAAATTGTTAAAACTTGTCCGACTGCCGGCGGATTGTTTATATGGAAAAGAAGGTTATAAAATTGAATGATATTAAATTTAATCCCGAACCATCGGAATTAAATTATTTTAATAATTGCTCTTATATTTTAATCCCGGCAGGACGGGATTTCGCTAAAGCTCAATAATTTAGCAACTTAACCATATAACAATTTTTAGTTTAATAATTAAAACAATATGTTAGCGATTAACTAAAATTTATATTATGATACAAATATTAAAAGTTGAAAGAAATAAAGGAATAAAACAATTTATTGATTTTCAACACTATCTTTACAACGGAGATAAAAATTATGTTCCTGAACTTTATATTGCACAAAAAAAATTTTTAAACAAAAAGAAAAACCCTTTCTTTAAACATTCCGAAGCTGATTTGTTCTTAGCTTATAAAGACAATAAGATTGTCGGCAGAATAGCTGCCATTAAAAACAACAATTACAATAAACATTGGGATTCTAATGTTGGATTTTTTGGCTTTTTCGATGTAATTGACGATTATGATGTTGCAAAATCTTTACTTGACACTGCTGCAAATTGGGTTAGAGAAAGAAAATTAGACTCAATTTTAGGACCGGAGAATTTTTCAACAAATGACACTTGCGGCGTTTTGATTGACGGCTATGATTCTGCTCCGGTTATTGGCATGACATATAACAAAAAATATTATCTCGATTTTCTTGAAAAATATGGCTTTAAAAAAGAGATGGATATTTTGGCATATAACCTTGAGACAAATGAAATGCCTGAAAAACTGTTAAGAGTTTCTAATATGATTGAAAAAAGATTGAATGAGAATGGCATAACAATCAGGAACCTTGATATGAAAAAGTTTGATTCAGAAATTGAAAAAGTCAAAAAAGTATATAACTCGGCATGGGACAGAAACTGGGGTTTTGTTCCTTTTACAGATGAGGAATTTAAAATTGTTGCTAAAGACATGAAAACGGCAGCAAATCCTGATTTCGCATTTATTGCCGAGAAAGGCGATGAAGTTGTTGGCGTTTCTTTCACTGCTGCTGACCTTAACAAGGCTTTGATTAAATTAAAAAAAGGACGTTTATTACCTTTCGGAATTTTTCATTTTATTAAAGCACAAAAAAGGATTGATAATGTAAGAATTATTATTATGGGAGTTGTCGATGGCTATCGTAAACTTGGCGTTGATGTGTGCTTTTACGCAAAAACCGTTCAGGCTGCGAGAGATAATAATATTGCAAGAGGTGAAGCTTCGTGGATTTTAGAAAATAATAAAATGATGAATAATGCCCTACTTGACATTAATGCAAAAGTATATAAAAGATATAGAATTTTTAAATATAAGATTTAAGTTTAAAGTTTGATGTTTAATGTTTAGAAAACCTGTCAGAGTGCGAAGCTCCTGACAGCGTTAAAATTAAAGTTTATTGCTAAATTGTTATGCGATTAGCGGTTCTAAACCGCTAATCGCTCAGTAGATTAAATTATGAAATCTAAATTCTTAATGTGTTGATTTTCTAAATTTATATAATTATTGAAATTATTTATTTAAAAAGTCAAAATATTTAATTTTTGATTGTTCATTGTAAATTTAATGAAAAAAATTCCACCGCTCTTTCGGATTTGCAATTTGAAAGTTCGGTTTAAAAAAATTGTAATCCGAAGCTCAAAGATCTTATATTACGTTGTTATAAACAATTGTAGCAGACCGAAACACAACTATTAAAAATAATAAATATGACAAAAAAGACATATCAAATTCAAATTTTATTAAGAGGTAGTAACCCAAAAATATGGAGACGAGTATTGATTCCTTCTGACTTATTATTATCAGATTTCCATAAAATCATCCAGACAACAATGGGCTGGACAAATTCACATTTACATCAATTTATAAAAGACCGGACTTTTTATACGCGAAGAATGGCGGATGATGATTTTTGGGGAGAAAAGGACAATGTTGATTATTTAAAAATAAAAATATCAGACCTACTGAAAAAAGAAAAAGACAGAATTATTAATGAATATGACTTTGGTGATAGTTGGGAACATGATATCATCTTAGAAAAAATAAATAATAATGGAGTAAATGAAAACATTCCGACTTGTTTGACTGGAAAGAATAATTGTCCACCAGAGGATTGTGGTGGAATTTGGGGATATTCTGATATGTTGGAAATTTTAAAACATCCGGACAATGAAGAATACGAAGAATATGTTGAATGGTTAGGCGAAGAATTTGACCCGAAATATTTTGACAAAAATGAAATCAATGAAATGTTAAAAACAAAAGACTTTGGATGTTTTGAATTATTTTGAAACAAGAAACAACAGTTGTAGGTTGGATTGACATATTTATTAGATTTAGACTTTCGGATTGCAAATCCGAAAGAGCGGTGGTCGTTAATATAGCATTAACAGAAGTTATAAAGGCACAAGCGAGACGCTTGCGACATTGAAGGCAGACATTTTTTAGCAAATTAAATGAAAAAAATTCTTATTACAGGTGCTAGTGGTTTTATAGGCAGTTTTATGGTTGAACAAGCCATAAGCAAAGGATATGAAGTATATGCAGGGATAAGAAAAACCAGCAACAAACAATATCTTAAAGATAATAGAATAAAATTTATTGAATTTAATTTTGCCGATAATGAAGACTTGAAAAAAATATTTTTGGATTTACAAAAACAAAACATTCGGTTTAATTATATTATTCATAACGCAGGAATAACAAAGGCTAACAAAAAGCAAGACTATTTTACAATTAATTATCAATACACAAAAAACCTTATCAATGCCTTAATTTCAACAAATTCTGTTCCTGATAAATTTCTTTATATGAGTAGTATCGCTGCTTATGGTCCTGTTCAAAAGTGCAATGAATTAATCAAACTTACCGATACTCCTAAGCCTGTTACTTCGTATGGAGAAAGTAAATTGAAAGCAGAAAAATTTATCACCTCTCTAAACAATTTCCCTTATATCATTATTCGCCCGATAGGTGTTTATGGCCCTCGTGAAAAGGATTTTTATCTCTATTTTAAATTAATAAAAAAACATTTACAGCCTTTAATCGGATTTACTACACCAGAAGTAAGTTTTATTTATGTTAAGGATCTTGTTAAAGTGATTTTTGCTGCTTTAGAATCTGACATGACAAATAAAGCTTATTTTGTTAGCGATGGAATAATTAGTAATTCTATAATGCTTGGGAACACTATAAAAAAACATCTTAACAAAAAAACTATAAAAATCAGGATACCAATAGGTTTGTTGAAAATTGCAGCTTTTATTCTCGAACCTATTTACGGCATGTTTGGTAAAACTCCGACTGTAAACTTTGAAAAAATAAATGAGTTAAAAGGTAGTTGGATTTGCGATATAGAACAATTAGAACAGGATTTTAATTTTAAAGCTGATTACAATCTAAATAAAGGAATTTATGAAACTGCTCAATGGTATAAAAAAGAAAAATGGTTATA
>JAUVJB010000010.1 GCA_030592465.1 Bacteroidota bacterium
TAAAATATGTATGGTGGACACTCGACAAATGTCTTGACAAAGATATGATTGAGGTAAGTGCCTTAACAACAGCAATGGCTTGTGCAAAAAATGGTGTTACCTTCGTTATTGACCATCATGCCTCTCCTTTTGCAATAGACAGCTCGTTAGAAATAATTGCCAAAGCCTTTGATAAGGTTGGTGTATCTCATTTACTGTGTTATGAAATATCTGACCGTGATGGTTTAGATATAGCTGAAAAAGGATTAAATGAGACTGAAAATTATTTAAAATATCATCAAGGTTTAGTTGGGCTACACGCCTCGTTTACTGTTGGTAACAATACATTAACAAAAGCAGTTGATCTATCAAACAAATACAATTCAGGTATCCATGTTCATGTTGCTGAAGATAATTATGACGAAGAACACAGTATAAAAAACTATGATAAACGCATAATTGAACGATTGAACGATTATGGTGTTCTTAACTCTTCAAAGACAATACTTGCTCATTGCCTGCATCTTAATGATAATGAGAAGAATATTGTGAAAAATTCAAAAGCCTATGTTGTTCAAAATACTGAAAGTAACTTAAATAATAATGTCGGCTTTTTTAATTCTCAAGGCCTTGGTGATAATATAATGCTTGGGACTGATGGAATGCACAGCGATATGTTGAGAAGTGCAAAAGCATCTTTCTTTGTTGGTCAAAGCTTTGATAATATTGATTTTGTAAGTGCTTATTCGCGATTTAGAAAAGTACATCAATACATATCTAAAAACAATTTTATTGGTAATAGTGATAATAATTTAGTTGTTCTGAATTATGACTCTCCTACTGAGATTAACCAAGATAATTTTTTAGGACATTTCATTTTTGGTATTGAATCAAAACATATTGAGCATGTTATCTCATCAGGGCAACTAATTGTTAAAAACAAAATTATTCAAACAGTTGATGAACAAGAGATTTTATCAATGTCTCAAGAACTCAGCAAAAAACTTTGGAATAAAATGACAAAATTATAGATTGTTAAATTGTTGAGTTTTAGCAAAATCAACCCATCGGGATTACATTGTTTATTGCTAATGAGGGCTTCGCTTTGTAATTTTGTTGGTTTAGAAATATTTGTAAACGTACTATATCTAAGCAAACAGGACTTTCGGATTTGTAATCCGAAAGAGCAAGTGAGCAGGTAAAAGCACAAGCGAGGACGCTTGCGCTAGCCGGGGTAATTTTCAAAATCTTAAAGATTTGGGGAATTTAATTTTGTCGATTCAAGAAGGTAAGCCGCTAAGCGGTTACTTTTGCAAAAGGACTAAAGGTTATAAACCTGCATATCTGTTTATTGCGAATCCGCTAAACGGCTAAAATTCTACCAATGAGGACTTCGCTTTGAGCGAAACCCTCAATACGTCTAATTAAAAACAAATAAAAACATGTTGAAAAGTTTTTAACCAACAAATCTGCAAAATTTTATTATTTGGTATAAGTTACAAACTTAAACAATGAGTGTCTAATTGAATAAAATAAAATTGGTTAATTCCGTTTTTTGCAAGTTTACTTCAAAGTTAAGTCTATCTTAAAAAACATCAATTATCTCAAAAGAGTTGTCATTAAAAATAAAATTATTACCTTTTTTAAGATTTTTCATACTCTCAAACAAGGGACTTTTTTGCGATATGGCATAGTAAACATCATTATCAATAGTTATTTTTCCAATGCCGGTTGAGATAAACAGTTTTGATTTATTTGTTATTACAACTGCCCCAAAATCAATTTTAGAATATTTAATATCTTTATCAATTCTTTTAAGAATTTGAAGCTCATTAACTAATTTTTCGAGCTGATTGATTAATAATTCTTTTTTTGTTTGTTCTTGTGTTATGAATGAATCATAAATATCAGTTGGTTTTTCATATTCTTTGGCTACTTGTTGTATATCGTTAATAGCTTTTTCATTAATTGCAACTTTTTGCTTTTGTATTTTTATACATTCGTTTATTATTTTTGCTTTTAAACTATTTGTATTCATAATTTATTTTGTAGTGTTAATATTAAATATGATTAACTGATAAATGACTGATTTTCGTATATTTTAAAACAATTTTTTAATAGGGTATAAATTTTTTGTATCTTTAAAAATAAAACTATTAATAAAAATTTACAAGTTATTTTATATTTATTTTCTGATTCTTGATAAATTTGTATGCAAAAGAACAAAAAAATACTCAAACAACGCTTCAATAAAGATTTACAATACTATAAGTTTTGTTTATACGGGTTTTTAAAAAATCTTCGTTTTTTTGATGCCTTTATCTTGTTGTTTTTTTTAGAGACAGGACTTTCATACTTACAGATTGGAACAATATATACTATACGCGAAATAGCTGTTAATATTCTTGAAATTCCTTCGGGTATAGTTGCCGATGCTCTCGGCAGGCGAAGGACAATGATTTTTTCGTTTGTCAGTTATATTATTTCTTTTGTGATTTTCTATTTTGCTGCACATTATTATTTGTTTGCTATTGCCATCTTGTTTTATGCCTTTGGAGATGCTTTCAGAACAGGTACTCACAAAGCTATGATTTTTGAGTATTTGAAAATTAAAAAGTGGGAAGATCAAAAGGTTTATTATTATGGGCACACAAGGTCTGCTTCACAAATAGGTTCTGCAATATCATCACTTATTGCCGCTGCCATTGTTTTTTATACCGGCACTTTTAGAGTAATTTTCATTTGTTCTGTTGTTCCTTATTTTATCGATTTATTACTAATGATATCTTATCCTAAAGAGTTAGACGGTGAGTTGAAAGGATTTAAAGTCAATTTAATGAAACAGCAGTTTAAAACAGTATTTAAAACTTTTATTAACTCAGTAAAAAATATTAAAATTTTAAAAATAACAGCAAACCTGTCTGTTTACAGCGGGTTTTTTAAGGTCTCAAAAGATTATTTGCAGACAATACTACAAACATTTGCTCTTTCATTACCATTCTTTTTTGCTATTAATGACAAACAACAAATTTCTATTGTTGTAGGTATATCATATTTTGTAATTTATATTATTACTTCGTTCGCTGCACGTAACTCAGGTAATTTTTCAAATTTATTTAAAAAGTTAACAATAGTTTTAAATTTTAGTTTGATTTTAGGATTCGCAATGGGAATTTTTAGCGGACTATTCTATAATAGTGAATTTATTTTTTTGTCGATAATATTCTTTTTAATGATATTTATTATTGAAAACCTTAGAAAACCTATTGGCATTGCTTATTTAAGTGACAGAACAGATAAAAATGTACTTGCAACCATTTTATCGTTTGAGTCTCAGGTTAAGACGCTATCCGCTGCAATTTTTGCACCATTAATCGGATTCTTTGCCGATAAATATGGAGTGGGAAATAGTTTTATAATTGTTTCAATTATTGCAATACTAATAAGTCCCTTTCTTATTTTAAAAGCTAATAAATAGTGTTTAAAAAAAACTCTGTAACGTGTAATATACTTAAAATAGATGGAAATTTATTGTCCGCAGGCTGGCGAATTGTTAAATGGTTAGATTGTTAAATTGTTATAATAATTGCCTTTATATCTTAACAATAACAATCAGTCCGCCAGCTGACGGAAGGAACAACCATACTGGGGCGTATCTGGGTCATTAATAGTCATTAAATAGTCAAAACAATTAAATGACGGCGAAGCCAAATGACAATTAATGACAGCGCAGCGAATGACAATAAATTATAAATTATATTACGCAAAATATAACCGTACAAAGTATAATAATAGAACAATTGCGCAATCAACCAATGCCGAATCTATATCTGTTCAAACAAAAACAATTTACCTTGTCTGATTTTAACATTATTCCAATCATCAACATTAAACTCTATCCCAATAGTTGTTGACGGTTTAAAAGTTATATCACTGTTTAAAATTAGTTTTTTTGTAATTGTTGATATATCAGGGTTGTGTGAAATAATCATTATACAATTATAATCATTATTGATTTTTGAAATCATTTTTAACAAATCAATTGTTGTAAAACCACTGTATAATATGTTGTTAGTTATAATTTTAGCATGCGGATAATTTAATTTGTTTGCAAATATTTCAGAAGTTTGCATAGCTCTATTCGCAGGGCTTGTAATAATTTGGTCAGGTTTAATATTTTTTTCAGATATTTTTCTAACTACTAATTCAGCAGTTTGTTTACCATATTCAGTGAGGTTTCTTTCAAAATCAGTATCATAGTTATCTGTTTCAGCCTGAGCATGACGGACAAAGATTATTTGTTTCATGTATATGTATTTTGTTGTATTTTTTGTTGTTGAGACGCAATGCATTGCGTCTTTACGGCATTGCCTTGTCTTTACGTTATAATTAAAAAAAGAGCTATCAGCATTGACAGCTCTTTTTTAATTATATAATCTTTCATTAAATTATTTGAAATCTGCAAAAGTTGTTTTAATAATTTCAATAGCTTCTCTCATTTGTTTTTCATTAATAACAAGAGGAGGAGTAAAACGAATGATATGATCATGAGTTGGTTTTGCTAATACCCCGTTTTCTTTAAGAGCAAGGCAAACATCCCAAGCTGTTTTTCCGTTTTTTTGTTTAATAACAATTGCATTAAGCAAACCTTTTCCTCTAACTTGTTCAATCATTTCCGATTTAATAGTATTCATTTCATCTCTGAAAATTTTACCCATTTTCATTGCATTCTCACAAAGTTTTTCTTCTTTAATAACTTCGAGAGCAGCAATAGAAACTTTAGCAGCAACAGGGTTTCCACCATAAGTAGAACCGTGTTCGCCTGGTAGTATTGTAAGCATAATATCATCGTCGGCTAAAACACATGAAACAGGTAACATACCTCCTGAAATAGCTTTACCAAGAATTAGAATATCGGGACGAACATCTTCATATTCACAAGCTAACATTTTACCTGTACGAGCAAGCCCTGTTTGTACTTCATCAGCCAAGAATAAAGCATTATGTTTCTTACAAAGCTCATAGGCTTTTTTAAGGTATCCGTCTTCAGGTACATAAACGCCGGCTTCTGCTTGTATTGGTTCTACTAACAAACCTGCTACATTTGGGTCTTCAAATGCTTTTTCTAGTGCATCTATATCATTATATTCAAGTTTGATAAATCCCGGTGTGAATGGCCCGTAATCTTTAAATGCATCAGGGTCTGATGATAATGATATTATTGTAATTGTTCTTCCATGAAAATTGCCTTTACAAACGATGATTTTAGCTTCGTTTTGTGGAACTTTTTTTACTTTGTAAGCCCATTTACGACAAAGTTTTAATGCTGTTTCGTCAGCTTCAGCTCCCGAATTCATAGGAAGAGCTTTATCATATCCGAAATATTTTGTTACATATTCTTCCCATTCACCTAAAACATTATTATAAAAAGCTCTTGAGGTTAAAGCTAATTTTTCAGATTGTTTTGTCATTGCCTTTACAATTTTTGGATGACAATGACCTTGGTTAACTGCAGAGTATGATGCAAGAAAATCAAAGTATTTTTTTCCGTCTGTGTCCCATACATGAACACCTTTTCCTTTTTCTAAAACTACAGGTAAAGGATGATAATTATGTGCACCATATTTATGTTCTCTTGCCATGTAGTCTTTTGCTGTCATTTTTGCCATATCTAAATATATTTATTTGTTTTTTTACTAAAAAAAATCTTATTGCAAAAATGCTAATAAGTTTTAAATTTTTCAATTAACAAAGGAAATTTTTTTTTTATAATATTTTTTTTGATAATTATTATAAATCGTTGATTATAAATATTTTACCTGTTAGTTCTAATGATTTAAGATAAAATGAGTTTTTAAACATATTTTTATACTTAATTTGGGTCAAGTTCAAAAATTGTAATCTGTATCTTTATTGCTAATGAACGATTACGATTAGGCTATGAGCAGTGCGGTATTAACAGCACTTCACTATCAAACCGTAATAGTGCAAATATATAATAATTTTCTTACAATTTACTAATTTACCCCGCATTGCTTATGAGCTTGTGTTATAAGCTGAGCATTTTTTTACCTAGTTTTGTTTCAAATTGCGACTGTTTCTGCGAAGAACGAAATTGTTTTAGTTTTAGGGTTGGCAATCTAAAAGCCCCAAAAGGGCTTATTTGGGATGGCTTTGCAAACTCTTACCTCAAACTTGGATTCAGTTTTGGCACTCGCGGTTTGTGGTATGTGCTTACAAATCGCGATGGCAAAATATTATATGTTAAATAACTAAGGCACAGCTATTTTTGTTTAATTACAAATTTACTTATCCCACCTGACAAATATAAATAATTCCACCACCATGCTGATAGATTCTCAAATATCATTTTCTTTTTTAGTTTATAAGTTTTGTCTCTTGGCATCCACGGTTCGCCAATATGAGGAGGCTGGGGTTTCGGAGCCACCAACTTGTCAAGCCGTTTCTATTTTTATTAAATGTACAAACTTTAATTAAACCACTGACTCCCAAATTACTTATATTGGCTGATGTGCCGTCGTGCATTTTTATTTTTGAATCTAGTATCAGATAGAAGACCTAAGTGTTTAATCATCTATAAATAAAGCGTATAATGGTTGAAAAATAGATACCACCGGTAAAAGAATTTTTTATAACAATTAGTTGTTAAGCAATATTTCTTCTGCTTTATGAGTGTAATTGTGATTTATTCGCTGATTATAGCGTTTTGCACTTTTATGAGTTCCGTAAATATTAGCCAAATAGAAACTTACTGCAATTGAGCCGAAAATTATTGTGTTGTTGCTAAAACCATTATTTTCATACGACTTATAAGTAATATACGAAGCTGCAGAAATAAAAAGGAAAGTATATATGGCATCCTTCCATTGATTTGTATATAATTTTCCGGTACCGGGTATTAGGGCTGACATGCCTGATGCCAACAAGGGATTTTTATATTTGTCATTCAATCCTTTTTTTTCAATCTCTTTTAAAGATGCAAAAACATTAAACTGAGATAACTTATTGATATTTTTATCCTTGAAGATTTTAGCTTCGTGCCATTTGTTTTGCATTATTAAAGAACCATACTGATATCCAATTGCATCAGAAAAAGAAAGATATTGATTGACTTTTAGGAAATATGTTAAATTATCGTACTGGTAATCATGCAGAAGAATTTTAACATATTCTTTAGCAAAATCAGTTGGTAATGAATTTATATTCTCCGGAAAAATATTTTCTAATCTGTTTTTCGCTTTAGTATAATTGCCAGAGTATCTATATGACTTAATAAGTTGAAGTTTTGCAGAAGTATCATTTGGAGCAAGAAAAACAACCCTTTCGAATTCTATTGCCGATCCTTGATATTGTTTTGTCTCGAACAAAAATGTAGCATATTTCAAAGAGTTTGCATAATTAAGTAAATCCTGAGAAAATCCATTTGAATTGCATAATGCTAATAAAATACAGATTCTAAGAAGAATTCTAAAGAGGGTCATAGTAACTTTCTGTTTTAGAATTATATAAATAATCTTTCTTGCTAACTAAGGAATGGCAACGCAATAAACGATCGATCCCGTCAAGAAAACCAACAAAAACTCCTTTCTTCTCAACAGCTTCCATCATATAAATAGAACATGAAGGTTGAAAAACACAAGCATTAACATCTTGTGATGAAATAAATTCTTTATAAAATAGAAATGATAACGTTAATAGTAATTTAAGTTCTGTGTTAGATTCCTCGAGATACTTTGAATAATTAGTTTTATGCTCTGAAATACTAAAAAACTTTTTTAAATATAATGAATCAGAAGAAGCCTGATCGAATAAATCCAAATTCAAGTAGAAATCTTGTTTTTTTCTAAGCTTTTTATCTATAGCAATTTGCTTGGCATGCGACAAACCGCCTATGTAATAACGGTAAAAAAAAGGTAATGTTAAGTAATAACTTATTGAGGGGGCAAAAACACCTACATATAATATGCCTCCAACTAAAAGCATGGAATTTAGGCTGTTTTTTACATCGCCAGCATAGATTTGTCCTGCCCCGGGTAATACTATGCTAAGCATTATAGCAATATTTTCATTGGGTCTATTAAGTTTTTTATGTTCTTCGAATTGCTCTTTTAATCTAATTAGCTTAGAAGTATCGTTTTCAGGAATTGATTTTTTTAAATGTAAATACGCAGAATCATATTGTCCCAAACCAAAATAGCAAATGCCATTATAAAGGTTCTTTTTTGTGATATAAAATTCACTTGTTATATTTGGCTTCTGTTCTAACCTAAGTAAGGCAGTTGCATAGTCGCCTTCCGACATATAACAAACTATTTTTTGAAAGTAATAATCCAGTTTTATATTTTCATCTCCGGAGTAATGCGAAGAGGAATCGTAATAAATCCTGGCATTTTTGTAATCAGCAAGGGAAAAATATGTGTTGGCAATACGACTAACTGTACCTAACTTATAAGAGGAATCAGCAAAAAAGTTTGCTCTTTTATATTCATGCAGGGCAGGTATGTAATTGCCGTTGTTAAAAAGTGAATCTCCAAATGCAATAATATTATCAATTGAATTGCTTTTGGTTTGATTTGGAAAAAAGACGAAACAGATTAGAAGGAAAGGAAACTTTAAATAATTACAGCAATATTTTTTCAAGTGTCAAATATTTGATATTAAGGCTGTTTTAAGAGATTAAAGTTTTATAATTGTAAAAATATTGATTGGTGTCAGAACATACAATGTTTTCTTTAGCTTTTAAAACAGCCTCAATAATATTTAAGTTTTAAAACTTATACGATAGAGTTAAATTATAATTTGTAAATTGGTTACTTGCTAAACCAAGGTTAAACCTTTTTATAATGGATGAAGTCCCAGTATTCCCATATACACTATTGTAATCATCGGTTAAATGTCCAATTAATGCACCAACACCTGCAAAAACTCCTGTCCAAATTAAAGAACCTGCAAGCAGAGTTCCTACATCATCATCATTTGGATTTGCAGCCGTGGTAATCAGACATATTCCAAGACATCCGCCACCACATCCAAGAGCCCATTTTGCAGCTTTACCTTTTTTAGCTTGAATTAGAGTTACTTCAGAAAGATCATAAGTTTTAAGTGCAGTTCCTTCCATAAAAGATATAGATTCTTTAGTAATATTTCCCTTTTTTCCTTCGACAATAGTTCCATTCTTAAGGGTTACCTTAACTTTAGGATAGGTTTGAGCAAAAGAAACATTAGCTAATAAAAAAGCAAATGCTAATAAACTGATAATTTTTGTAGAATTTTTCATAATTTAAGTGTTTAAATAATTTATTTATTCAAAATAAAACCTTTTTTATTCATTTTCAAAGTTTTTAGATGTATTTTGAAAATAATTCTTTTTTCACTTACGTTTCATTGCATACGGCACAACGGATATGTATAGTCGTAGTGCGGATTTCAAAGCAATTTATTTTACTAATACACAAAAAATTACTTAGCCGTAAAAACCTAAA
The DNA here is from genome assembly GCA_030592465.1 of Bacteroidota bacterium. GTDB lineage: Bacteria > Bacteroidota > Bacteroidia > Bacteroidales > B39-G9 > B39-G9. Next base: position 9,483 of record JAUVJB010000010.1, read on the forward strand.
CAACATATAACTACCCGCATTACGTTTATATAGTGTTATGTACTGCCAATTTTTATCACTTTCAAATATACTAAAAATTAAACTACAAAGACGTAAAATTTATTTATTTTTTTAGGCTTGGCAAACCTAATTGCTTGTAAATCAAAATAGGGATGGATTTACTCACTATAATAATTATTTTATAAGGTGTTCATGAGGGCTTCGCCGTTGCAAGCTCTTATCACAAACTTGGGTTTCAGTTTGTGGTATGTGCTTGCAAATTGCGATGGCAAAAAATATTATTCTAAGAAATAAAATATAAGTTGCAAATTTTATTTAATTTAAAATTTTTATAAGTTATTCTGTTATAGGTTATTTATAAAAACATATAAATAGTTGTTACATATGGTTTTACATAAAAGCCCATGCAGTTTATATACTTCACAGGCAAGTTTTCCATTAAATCCCTGACACAACGCACCGAGAAACCATAAGCCTTATTGTTATTGTTACGGTTCACTATTGAATTATTGTAATTCAATTTCCTGTTCCATGCGTTATTACTATTGTTCGCCGTGGAACCCCACCAGTTACCGTTGTTACCAATGTTGTTGAAATTACCATTGTTGTTACGGTAACCACATGGGAAAGCTGCTAAAGTAACCACTTAATTTGTTGCAAAAGCATTTACAGCTCAAACAATCTTTTTATTGCTTATACAAACCTGTTTTAAAATAAATTATTCAGGTATTTATAGTATAAGCGGGCTACCGGATTTAAAAATGCTCGCTTCCAATAGCCTTGACATATTGGAACTCTGGCGGAAAATATTTATTTTTAATTTTTACAATCATATTATTATTTTAATTTATTCTTTATTTATAAAAAAAATGGGCAAAATTTTTAAAAAAAATCGTCCGCCGCAGGCGGTATTTTATAAATAGTCAAAAAGTCAAACGAGTTACACTCGTCCCGAAAGCTACGCTTTTCGGGATATTCAACTAATCCCTTACACAACGCACCGAGAAACCATAAGCCTTACTGTCAGTGCTACGGCTCACTTTCGAATAATTGTAACCCAATCTCCTGCTCCATGCGTAATCACTACTGCTCGCCGTGGAACCCCACCAGAGACCGTAGCTACCAATGTAGTTGAAATTACCACTGCTGCTACGGTAACCACCTGGGAAAGCTGAAAAACCACTTGTACCTATTTCCGAATTTCTTATTAAACTTCCTGAATTCCACACAGAAGAATTTGAAGCAAGTTTACTGCCTATATTTATTCCTCTATAATCTGTATCATCAGCATCTGCTTGCGACATTCCTAAATACATTTCAAGTTTTTTCCATTCATTATCATTTGGCAAATGCCAACCATCGGGGCAAACTTTTTTTGCTGTTTCCCAATTGTAAAGGTAACCGTATTTATTCACATTACTTTGTTTATTATCGTAAGCCCAACAACCGTTACTTGTATAATATGCAAGGTTTTCTGCCATCCATACTTGGTTTCCTATTTCTACTATTTTATATGTTTTACCATCGCGGTTATCTGTTAATTGCTTGGGTAAGTCGAAAGATTTCTTTATGCTTTTTGCTGTTACTATGGTTGTTTGATTTTTGTAAATATTTACTGTACCTGTCCATGTTTCTGCTCCTAATATTTCTATTTTTCTGTTGCCTGTTACTATTTTGTTTATCGGTACTTTTGTATTAGCATTTACGCTACCTATTATATTACCATCTATATAAAGTGTTCCTGAAATTTCAGTATTTAAATTAATGCTTCCATATATTGCAGTACTTTCAACATTCCCTATTGTTGGTGTGTTTGCATTTTCACTTTTTTTCTGTTTTGCAAAATAAAAATCACCTGTAAGTTTAGTCCATTCTTGTGGGCTTTGTTTTCCGTTACTTGCTCTTTGTACTGCTATTCGGGTTTTTTTAAATGCACTTTCTATACTTTGAGGTATTTTAAGTTGTCTTACTAAATGTGTAGTATATAGTCCGTTTGCTGATGAACTGTTGTCAGCTGCTGTTGCTCCTTCGCTTGTTGCAAAAGCTATTATTGTACCGCTTGCCGGTGGTATTGCTTTAAAGCCTCGTGAATTGCCTCTGCTCCACATTTTAAATGGGTTATCTCTACAAGCATCTAATATTACAATATTAGTATTGTCAGGGTAATATTCAAATTCATCTATTACATAATTTATTGAAACTGCTTCGAATCGTACTGCTGTTTTATCATTTAATTTAGCATCAATAGGTATTAAATAATTCTTTCCATCTACTTGAATACCGTGTCCTGCATAATAAAATAGGGCTACGTCATAATCTTTCAGCTTTTTGCTAAATTCGTATATAACTTTTTCTAAATCTGCTTTTCGTACATTTACTCTTTTTATTACGGTAAAGCCAAGTGTTGTTAATGTTGCTGCCATTAAATTAGCATCGTTTACCGGATTTTTTAATGCACAGCCTCCTGCGTATGCTGAATTTCCAACAATAAGAGCAAGTCGTTTTTCGGTTTGTTGTGCAAAAATAAAAGTTGAAATAATAACTGAAAATATAAATAATAATGTATTTTTTTTCATAACAATATTTTTGTAATAAGAACTATTCTTATTAGCTCTTTTTTACCAAAGTTATTAATTAAAATCAAATTATCAAAATAATTATAATTTACGATAGGGTAAACCGCAATAAGATAATCATTATAGTAGAAGCACAAAATATAATTATTAAAAGGCCTTAATAATTTTTACTTAATTTATTAATTTATTAATTTAAAACTTAAAGCCATGAAAACAAATATTTTTAAAACCGGAATAACATTATGTCTGATAGGCATATTTATTTCGTGCAGTTTAATATCAACTGCCGGGACAAATTCTTTTTTAAAACAAAAAAAAGAAATACAAAATCAGGACACTTCATATATTGTGATAAAAGGGAAAGTTGTTGATAATAAATCAAACAAACCCTTAGTATTTGCAAATATTTATTTATTGGGAACAAATATTGCTACTGTGTCTAATTCTGATGGTGATTTTATTATAAAAATACCTCGTGAAAAGAAGAATTCAAAAATTGTGTTTTCTTTCATTGGATATAAAGATAAAGCAATATTAATAAATAGCTTTAGAGATAAAAAAAATAAAGTTCGTTTAGAAAGTACTTCTATTCAGCTTTCAAAAATTCAAATAAGACCTGAATATCCTTTATATCCGGGGAAATTAATAAAAAAAGCTTTGTCAAAAATATCTACAAATTATAGTGAAACCCCAAATCTGTTAACAGGATTTTACCGTGAAACAGTTAAGAAAAACCGACATTATGTAGCTGTATCCGAAGGTGTTCTGAAAATTTATGAGCCTCCTTATAATCGTTTATCAAACGATTTGATTAAACTTATAAAAGGTAGAAAAAGCAGAGATGTAAAACGAATGGATACAATAAATTTTAAAGTACAAGGAGGTCCATATTCAACTTTATTAATTGATGTTGTAAAGAATACAGATGTATTATTTCCTCCAAACTTTCTTGATTATTTTGATTTTAAATTTGTAAATATTACAGAGATAAACGAAAGAATAAATTATGTAATTGCCTTTGATCAAATTCTGATTGATACTGGTCCTGTTTATACCGGTAAAATTTATTTAGATGTCGAGACTTTAGCTTTTTCAGCTATTGAGTTTAGTCTAAATCCGGAATATGCTGATAGGGTTGCGAGCCGGATGGTTAAAAGAAAACCATTATTTATGAAAATTACACTGGGAAGTGCAAATTATTACGTGAATTATAAAGAAAATAATGGAAAATGGTACTTAAACTATGTGAGAGGCGAAGTAGTATTTAAGTGTAAATGGAAAAAGAAATTATTCAGATCTAAATACACAACAATGTCTGAATTGGCAGTTACCGACAGAACGGAACAGAATGCAATTAAATTTAACAGAAAAGAGATTATATCTCCAAGGGATGTGTTTGTTGAAAAGGTAAGTTATTTTAAGCCTGATAAATTTTGGGGTTATTATAATTATATAAAACCCGATGAATCAATAGAAACTGCTGTTAAAAAATTAAACAGGAAATTTAAAAAGAATTAACAAAAAATTCCCTCGGGGTTTTATAAGCCCCGAGGGTTTAAATTAAACAAAATTATTACTATATTTATCTTATTATTTCAATATAGTATATGAAAATATCTGACAAACAAATAATTAGAAAAATAAAGAAAGGGGACATAAAAGCATTTGAATTGCTTTTTAAGCAAAATTACAAAGACTTATGCAGTTATGCCTTTTATTATTTAAAAAATACCGAAGATGCTGAAGAAATTGTTCAAGATATATTCTTTATTATTTGGAAAAAACGTGAAGAGTTAAACATTAAATCAATTAAATCATATTTATATCAATCGGTTAAAAATAATTGCCTGCAAAGAATAAGACATAAATCACTTAATGATAAATATAAGAGTTATATTAAACATAGTTATAGTGAACATAGCGAGCAAGCCGACAAAATTCTTAATGCAAAAGAGATTAGCGAAATAATTGAAAAAACTTTTGACTCTTTGCCTGAAAGATGCAAACAAATATTTCAGTTGAGCAGATATGAAGGTTTGAAATATAAAGAAATTGCTGAAAAATTATCTATTTCGATTAAAACTGTTGAAGCAAATATGGGAAAAGCTTTAAAGCATTTCAGAAATAATTTAAAAGCATATATTGAGTATGTTTAAAAAGGGAAAAGTTTAATGTTTAGAAAACCTGTCAGAGTGCGAAGCTCCTGACAGAGTTTGATGTTTAAAGTTTAAGGTTTAAGGTTTAAGGTTAGTTAAAGGTTTATAGTTAAAAAATAAAAGGGATGAAAACTTACAACTCAAATAATATTAATTGGAATTTTATGGCAAAATATTTGTCAGAAGAAACAAATGACACTGATAATGAGGTGTTTGAAATATGGTTAAAGGATAAAAGAAATATTAATATATTTAATAATATAAAAAAAAGTTGGGAATTAATGGATAAGACGAAAAAAATGAAAAATATTAATATCGAAAATGCTTGGGATAATTTAAAATTTAGAATTGATGGTGATGAGCAAAATAATGCAGATTTTACTGTTAAACCGGATTTTTCTGTAAAGAAATTTATGCGATATGCTGCAACAATAATTATTTTGATGGGATTATTCTTTTCAGGATATGTGCTTTACAATTCACCTGTTAACCCCATTTTATATACTAGTATAAAATCTTCAAATAATGAATATAATAAAAAAGTTGTATTACCCGATGGCTCAAAAGTTTATTTATATGCAGATTCAAAAATAAATTTTCCGAAAGAATTCTCAAACGATTTCAGAAAAGTAAATTTAAAAGGAGAAGCTTTTTTCGAAATTGTTAGAAATCCGGAAAAATCTTTTATTGTCAGTGCTCATAATGCAAAAATAAAAGTACTGGGGACTTCGTTTAATGTTAATGCTAATCTCCCCGACAAGAAAGTTGAAGTATTTGTTAAAACAGGTAAAGTAGAACTATATAAAAGAAATAACGAGTTAGCTCATGTAATACTTAATTCCGGTAACATAGGGATTTTAAATAGAAACGATATAAGTAAAAAACAAAATGATAATAAAAATTATGTTTCGTGGCAAACAAGAGATTTAATTTTTAGAGATAAAAAATTAGACGATGTCATCAGAGTAATAAATAAAACATACAATGTTGATATTTCGTATGAAACTTCAGATATAAAAAATTTAAGAATTACATCAACATTTAGTAATCAGCCAATTGATACTGTTCTCGAAGTTATTTGTTCAACATTTAATTTGAATTATAAGATTAAAGATACAAGGAAAATTGTGTTAATAAACAATAGTAATTGATTGATAAACATAAAAAATAAAAAAGAGGAATGGAGATGCTTTCCCCTTTAAAAGTAATTTTCAAAATCTCAAAGATTTGGAAAATTTTACACGCATACATGCTCACTTGCTCTTTCGGATTTATAATCCGAAAGTTTTGTTTACTTTTTGTTTATTTAGACTTTCGGATTGCAAATCCGAAAGAGCAAGTGGTGTAAAGTATCTCAACGTAAACAATTTATGAGTCCACTCCGAAAAGCCGATAAGCGGATAATCCGTCAGCTGACGGAAGGATTGGATGCTATAAGCCTGTACATCAGTCTATTACAAAACCGCTAATCGGCTAAAAATTAATAATTTTAGTTTTCACAATGGACTCATTTATGGGTAATAAAATTAAATATCAAAAAATAATCATAATACAAATATTTGTATTATTCTTTTTTATTGCCTATCCCCTTTCTATCTTTTCTCAAAGCGACACAACAAACATATTAAATAAAAAGATATCTTTAAATATAAAAAACGGTAATTTATACGATGCATTAATCCAAATCAGTAATAAAACAGGATATAATTTTTCGTATAATTCTGAACAAATCAGCGGGGAGAAAAAAATTAAAATTAATGTAAAGGATAAACCGGTTAAAGAAATACTTAATACACTATTGTCAGACACAACATATTTTTTTAAAACAATTGCAAATCAAATAGTTATATATGATAAGAATGACAAAAATAATCTTGTTCAATTAAATAAGGACAAATTAAGTTATATAACTATAAGAGGCAAGATAATAGATTCAAAAATTCATAATCTCTTGCCTTTTGCTACTATATGTATAGAAGGAACAAACATAGGTACAATATCAAACACAGATGGAGAATTTATTTTTAAAATTCCAAATTATATAAAAAACAAAAATCTTAGTATTTCATATATCGGGTATAAAAATTTGCTGACTCCTCTCAATCAATTAACAGAATATGAGAATTTACTAATGTTAGAATCGAATGTGATTTCTATACAGGAAGTAATAATCAGGAGTTCAAGTCCGCAAGCCTTATTAGAACTTGCAATTAGTTCAATACCGGATAATTACAGCACACAACCTACATACTTAACATCATTTTATCGCGAAACTATTAAGCGTAATAATGAGTATGCGGCTATTCTCGAAGCAGTTGTCAATATATATAAAACTTCTTATAATTCATTTTCTTTCGACAAATTGAAAATAATTAAAAGTCGGAAAAATATGAATTATCTCCTTATGGACACGCTGATAGTGAAAATTAAAGGAGGACTTAGAACAAGTTTGATGCTCGATATTGTAAAAAACAAACCAAATTTTATTACTCCAGAATATTTTCATTATTATAATTTTAAAATTATTGATATTATTGATTTTGATAATCAATCAACTTATGTGATTGAATTCCGACCAAAAAAATATGTTGAAGATGAATTATTATACTCGGGGAAAATTTATCTTGATGTTAATACTTTGTCTATTAAAAAAACGGAATTTTGGTTAGACCATGAATATATAAAAAAAGAAGGACATTTACTGGTAGTAAAGCGTTCGAGAAAAATTAACGTAAAACCTCAAAAAGTGATTTACAAAGCAGACTACCGGGAATTAAACGGGAAAAATTATTTGAATTTTGTGAGTGCTTATCTTGAACTTAAGGTAAGAAAAAAAGGCAAGTTATTTTCCGAAAAATATAACACTTTAATTGAATTAGCGGTTAATAAAATTGACACAAACGATGTTAAGCGCTTTAGATATAGAGATATTGCAAAAATAAACAAAAATTTTTTCGATGTCGTTGATGGATATTTAGACAGTTATTGGGAAGATTATAACTATATTAAACCAAACGAATCACTTCAGAAAGGAATAGAAAAATTATATAGAGATAAGTAATTGTGAATGTTAATTTTGAGGCTAAAGTTATCAATTTATAACCGCTTAACGGCTTTATAACAAATTGACGTACAGATTCATAGCTTTTAGTCTTTTTTTAAAGTTAACCGCTTAGCGGCTTTTCGGAAAAGCGAATTAACTTTTGATAATGAATATCATTAAACGGAAATCCCCAGTTATTACATCTTTGTCATTTCGACCGAAGGGAGAAATCCCTTAGTTATGAAAAGGGGATTCCTCGTTCGTGCCTCACTTCGGAATGACGGCTATGATTAACCACACCTGCCAGTTTTTTTACCCATGCCGGTATAGCCGCTTAGCGGATTTTCCAAAAAAAAGCAGTCGATTTTTGTTAGAAAGCAACAAAAAAGACTTATTTTTGATAAATTATTAATTAAATACGGTAGTTTTTAGACAGACTGCCGTCAGCAGTAATAACAGGAAAAAGAAAATTATAGTTAATAACTACTTATTGATGACAACAAACCGAAAGATTTAAATAAGTCTTTTGATACTAATAACAGTATAAACTATGAAATTAACTAGCCAAATCAGAAAGCTCTACAATTACACACTAAACAACACAGTTAGAAGCCCTCTAACTAGAAACTTAGCTTTAACAACCTTCTTAGGACTAGGAGCAATAAACGCCACAGGACAAAACCACATCAGCGGAGAAACAAACCTAAACACGAACCTAGGACCGGCAAACAACGTAATAACAAACATCATAGAAAAAGAAACAGGAGAAATAGTTTTCACAGATACAATAAAAGAAGGAGGAATGAATTTCTATTTCAACATAACAGGAATAGAAGATATAATTACCGGACAAAAATTAGGACTATTCTCAACAAACAAACTAGGATACGCAGACTATAACCTAACAGCATTCTCAAAAAGCCCAATAGCACAATTAAACGTATTCGACGCAGCAGGAAGAACTATAAACGGAAACGGAGAACTAACACAAAATTATAACGAAGAAAAAAGCCAATTCTACGTGAACTTATCAGGAAAACCCAACGGAATATATTTCATACAAGCAACAAGCAAAGAAGGAATAACAGGACTTGCAAAAATAGCCAAAACAGGAAGTATAACAAGCGGCGCACAATCAACAAATTTCGAAAATCCAAGAAAAAAATCAACATTTCTAGAAAACGAAAATTACGAATTTCAATTCGAACAAATAAACTCGGATAACGACCTGGTAAGAATAATAAATACTCAACAAGACGCAACACTAACCTCAGGAGACAACAACTATGTAGATTTCTTTATTGACGCAATAAACCACCCTGAATACGAAACATTAACAATAGGAGAAATAAAAATAGGAAACGAAATATTCGCAAACAACTTCGAAATAAAAGCAGTAAATGTTGAAGAACCAACAGAAACATTCACAGGATACACAAACAATCAAGGAAAATACAACATAATAATACCTAAAAACCCGAGCGCAACACAACCATATATTAACGCAGAAGATAAAACAATCTCACTAAGCATAGAAGGAGACAATACAACATCAATAAACAATTTTTTAATAAACCTAAACGCAGACGAAATCACACAAGACTTCAATCTAAAACCAATATTCACGATGGAAGGAGAAGCAAACAATCCGGTCGTCATAAAAGGCAATGACCAAAGTGTTCTTGGTAGTATTAACCCGGAAAATGGGCTGTGGGAATTCGCATTCGACACAACAACAACAATTAACAACATAAAATTATCCTCTCAAGGAGAAGGATATTACCCAAAAGACACAACAATAAATTCTATGTACTACGGAGTGCACAATTTTGACATGAGACTAAACGAAAAATTCATGTACGAATATAACGGATTAGCAGATGCTCCTGTAAGAATAATTACTCAAGGAATAGACACCACAGTAAATACTAACCAAGGAGAATACAACTTTGAATTCGACAACGCAAATAATGAAAAAAGCGTAAACTTAAGCTCAGAAAAAAACGGATATTACACAAAAGACACAACAGTAGTTGGAGCAGGACAACACAACATAGACATGAGACTAAACGAAAAATTCATGTACGAATACAACGGACTAGCAGATGCTCCTGTAAGAATAATTACTCAAGGAATAGACACCACAGTAAATACTAACCAAGGAGAATACAACTTCGAATTCGACAACGCAAACAATGAAAAAAGCGTAAACTTAAGCTCAGAAAAAAACGGATATTACACAAAAGACACAACAGTAACAGGAGCAGGACAACACATTGTTAATATGAATCTAAACGAAAAATTCATGTACGAATGGGTAGGAACAGCAACAGACGGAGCCACAATAAATATTTCCGGAGAAGGAATAGACACCAACATAGTTGTAAGCGGTGATGAATTCGCAAGCAACATTTATGATAGTCACGACGGAGAAAAAGTTGTAAATATAAACGCTAGTGCTTGGGGATACCAAGATAAAGACACCGCAACAACAACATACGGAACTCACAATCTTGAATTAATACTGGAGGAGAATAGTTTCGGACTAACCGGAACTAGCGCGCCATCAGGAGGGGTTTTAACAGTCATTGCGAACCCGGAAAGTTCGCAAGACACTGTTTTTAACTCAACAATAAACAATGATTATTTAACAAACGAAATCCACAAAGCAAACGACTCAATAGACTACAGAGTAATTGCAACAAAAGATGAATATATTTCAATAGACACTGTAATTAGAAAAGAACAGGGATTGCAAACATTTGATTTTTCTTTGGAGAGTATTTATAAAGAAGTAATAGTAAAAACAGCAGTAAGAATAGACGGCGGAGATTATGTTTCAGGAGCGAGAGTAATCTACGAACATAATGGACAAAGAGATACAGCCTACACGGATGAAATAACCCGTTTAGCAGTAAATACAATATATACAGAAGCAGACCTTTCATTAGTAAAATTCACACGATACGTAAATGAAGGTGAAATAGCAAATTATCACTTTATTTCAGACACGACTGAAAATATGACATTGGTTGAAGGAGTAAACGGACCAGTACAAGCAGAAGTAAACAGCTATCCACAGGTAGAAGATGTAGAATTCGAAATGGTGCTAACTGATGGAAGCCCGGCAGTAGGAGCGAAAGGAAGATTAGAACTCGCAAGCGGAGGAACATACGCGACAGGAACAAGCGACGCTAACGGGAAAATACTATTCGAAGACATACCAAGCGGAACAGAACTAAAACTATTCGCAGGATACGAAAAAGCAGTCGACTCAACAAAAGTAGGCTGGGCACGAGAAGAATACCAAATACCATACGGAATAACCGAAGAGAACAAAAAACAAATATGGCATTTCAGTCTAGATGATAAATACATGAAGATACCAGGAGAGTTTACTGGAACCGCAACAGACAGCATTTATGTAAGTGGAGAAAGCATACAATCTTTAGGAGCTGGAGCAGCTAATGTTAGAAACACGATGGGACTTAGCGATCAACTCTACGTAAACCCTAATTTATATGATAATCTAGATTCAATAACATTCCATCTGGAAGTCGATAAGATAGAAAAAGAATATTTCAATAACGAACGAGAATTTGTTTTCGTAGAAACACCATTCGATTTTTATACTAACGAAAGTTATACTAACTTTGATTATATTAATAATAAAGACTCAGTAAACTTAATAGGATGGAACGTAAGCGACGGAGCAGACAATACATTCGACAATACAACAACAGCAAGCAACGGAGATGGAGTTATAAAAGGTGGAAGCATCACCCTTTCAGGTAGCATCATAGGACTTCGAAAAGAACTTGCAGCAAGAACAAACGGAATAACAAACGCAGCAAACGCAATGGCGAGCGAGAGTGAGCGAACAGCAATATACTACATAGTAAACTATAGACAAGCAAGATACGAAATAATAACACAAACAAATAAAAAAGTCCCTGAAGTCAAACACGTTGTACAGCAATACGAATAAAAATTCTTTCTTTGTCATGCTGTCCGCCAGCTGGCGGATCAGCATCTGTCATTTCGACGTAAGGAGAAATCCCCAGTTATTACATCTTTGTCATTTCGACCGAAGGGAGAAATCCCTTAGTTATGAAAAGGGGATTCCTCGTTCGTGCCTCACTTCGGAATGACAGCTGTGAATGACGGCTATGAGGAATGATAATACTTTGATAAAAAAAAATCAAATCACAAATCGTCAATTTTATTATTTAGAAACTCCCAATCAGGATTAAATGAATTAATTAAATTATTTTTCTTTTCTCTACGCCATTTTTTTATCTCTTTTTCTCTTCTAATAGCGTCTTTAATATTTTGAAAATGTTCGTAATAAACCAAAAAATGACAATTGTATTTCTTAGTAAATCCTGAAAATATTCCATTTTCATGTTCGTAAATTCTTCGTTGTAAATTATTTGTTACTCCTGTATATATTACGTTTTTGTGTTTATTGGCAACAATATATACAAAGTAATTATGGCCTCTCATAATTTTTTAGGTACAAAATAGTAAATATTATTTTTGTTTACAAATACATAATTACTGTCATTTCGACCGAAGGAGAAATCCCTTAGTTATGAAAAGGGGATTCCTCGTTCGTGCCTCACTTCGGAATGACGGCTGTGAATGACGGCTATGATCAACCAAACCTGTCAGGTTTTTTGTAAAGTTAACCGCTTAGCGGCTTTTCGGAGTGGATTCAAACTTTATTAACTTTAAACTAAACAAACTGATAGCCAAACCCTTTAACAGTAGCAATATGTTCATCACCAATTTTTTTGCGTAATTTTTTAATATGAACATCAATTGTTCTATCACCAACAATAACATTTTCGCCCCAAACAGAAGAAAAAATTTCATCGCGGGTAAATACCTTATCAGGTTTTGATATTAACAGCAAAAGTAAATTAAATTCCTTTCTCGTTAAGTTAACAATTTCACTATTAACAGTAACACTATATCTATTTTTATCAATTAAAATATTACCTTTTTTAATAATTCCTTCATCATCATTTTGTGAATCTAATTTATAATCATTATGCCGTTTTAAAAGAGCTTTAATACGACTAATCAGAACTTTCGGTTTAATGGGCTTGCTGATATAATCGTCGGCACCGGCTTCAAAACCTGCAATTTGAGAATAGTCTTCGCCGCGAGCGGTTAGAAATGCAATTAAAGTATTATTTAGCGATGCAATGCTTCTAATTTGTTCACTCGCTTCAATGCCATCCATTTCCTGCATCATTATATCAAGGAGAATTAAATGCGGAATAATTTGTTGTGCTTTCTTCAAAGCTTGCCTCCCCTCTTTTGCAGTAAAAATTTGGTATCCTTCTTTTTTAAGATTATAACTGAGAAATTCTAAAATATCGGGTTCGTCATCGACAAGAAGAATTTTAAAATTATTATTTTCCATCATAAAAAATTATTTTGCATTGTCGTTACTAATCAGTTTATATAAATATATTTAACTTGTTTGTAATTATAACATACATTGTCATATATTGTCATTAATAGCCTGCCCCGTAGCGAAGCGTATCGGGGTCATTATGTCATTAAACATTACGGTTCTACTGAGATTACCGAAGTGCAAAATATAACCGCACAAAGTATAGTTACGGTTTGTTTAATGTAAAAACAAAACTAGTTCCTTTATTCACAGTACTATCAACTGTAATTGACTGATTATGAGCCTCGATAATATGTTTTACAATTGACAAGCCCAAACCCGTTCCGCCTTGTTCTCGCGAACGACTTTTATCAGCTCTATAAAAACGCTCAAAAATTCTATGTAAATTTTTTTCTTTTATACCAATGCCATTGTCAGATATTTTGATTGAATATTTATTTCCTAAATCATAAAAAGAAAATGCTATATATCCGTTATCTTTACCATAGTTGATTGAATTAACAATTAAGTTAACAATAAGCCTAAAGATCCATTTCTTATCAGCATCTACAATTATTTTTTTATTCAGATTGTTTTTTATACTAAATGAAATATTTTTCTCTTTAGTTTTTATCATTTGCATATCAAAAACTTCATTAATCAACTCTTCAATATCAAAATGCTCGTAATTTAAAGCTAACTCACCGGATTCAAGCTTTGAAATGGCTTCAAGGTCATTAACAATTAAAATCATACGGTCAACGCTTTTCTCGGCTCGTTTAAGATATAACTCATTAATATTAGTGTCATTAATACCTCCGTCTATTAAAGTGAGTAAATAGCCCTGTATGTTGAAAATAGGTGTTTTTAATTCATGTGATACATTACCGATAAATTCTTTGCGATATCTCTCAAGTTCTTTTAATTGTTTTATTTCTTGTGTTTGACTTTTTGACAATAAACTAACTTGTTGATTTATTGTTGATAACATCTCATCAGCGTTTTCATTTTTACGATTTAAAGTTAGATTAATTTGGCATATTGTTTTATAAATCGGTTTTATTTTTTCTTTTATGTAACTGTTAGTCAGTAGATTAATCGCAAAATATAAAATAATAAATAATATAGGCAGCGATATTATTAGTACTAAAAGAGTATTTTCAAAAAAATAGTATATAAAAAGATTAATTACACTAATTGCAACAGCAAATAGTATAACATATAAGTTTAATTTTTTTTTTGATGATATATTCATTATGATCTAAATTATTATTATTATAACTTTTAATGCTAAAATTTAATAACTTTGTGTCAAGTTCAAAAGTTGATGGCTATAAATACAACTTATTCTTTTTGTTTAAATAATTAAGACTGAAAGGCTTCGACAACATAACTTGGGGCGATGCCCCAAGAATAAAATGATGATAAACTTTTCATCACCCTGAAAGGGTGAGAAAAATTATGACCAAAAATAATTCTCATCATATTCTATTATATCATACTGTTTAA
>JAUVJB010000103.1 GCA_030592465.1 Bacteroidota bacterium
GGTTAAAAATTTGGAAATAAGGTTTTTAAAATGAAACCTTATCTTAAGTATATTAACCTTAGTAGTAATTGTGACTGTATTACAAAAAACCTTATTACCTTATTATTCCGCCGCATATTATTATAGTTTTTACATAATTAAAATACAGTATATCAATAAGATAGAAAATATTATCATAAATTAATTTATAGATAGAAAATCGCTGAACCATCGGGATTTTAGCATTTTCGTGCAGTGGCTAAATAATAATTTAATATATGAATTGGATTGAAGCTCTAATCTTAGGATTAGTACAGGGATTAACTGAATTTCTACCTGTTAGCAGCAGCGGTCACCTTGAGATAGGCAAAGCACTTTTTGGAATTCATTCTGAACAAAGTCTTATTTTTACTATTGCCGTACATGGTGCAACTGTTTTAAGTACTATTGTTGTTTTTCGTAAAGATATTGCAAACCTTTTTAAAGGTCTTTTTAAAATTGAATGGAACCAAGAAACTCAATATGCCTCTAAAATTATTGTCTCAATGATTCCTGTTGCAATAGTGGGACTTTTTTTTAAAGATTTTGTTGAGAGTTTTTTTCAAAGCAATGTTGCATTTGTTGGCTTTATGCTGATAATTACAGCAACGCTTTTAACATTAACATTTTATGCAAAATCAAAAAATAAAGAAATATCCTTTTTAGATGCTTTTATAATAGGAATAGCACAAGCAGTTGCTGTGTTGCCCGGCATTTCACGCTCAGGTTCAACCATTGCAACAGGTTTATTGTTAGGAAACAAAAAAAATAAAATCGCAGAATTTTCTTTTCTTATGGTTATTATTCCTATTCTTGGAGAAATTTTTTTAGATATAATACAAGGTAATTTTGTTTCAAACTCATCAATTGGCGCTATACCAATAGCTGTAGGATTTCTTGCAGCCTTTATTTCCGGCTTATTTGCCTGTAAATGGATGGTTGAGTTAGTGAAAAAAGGAAAGTTAATCTATTTTGCAATTTACTGTTTGATTATTGGACTTTTGGCAATATTTTTAGCTTAAAGCTAAAATATTTAGTATTTGCAAGTTGCATTTATCCGACTACTGGCGGATGAAAAATGAAAGAAAACACTAATTGTAGTGTATATGAAAAAATTCAGGAACTTGTACTATACTTACTTAAAACAGATAAAATTTATTGTCCGCCAACTGGCAGACCGCTAATCGGCTAAAAATTGTTTCGGAGTAGTCTCAATTTTGAAATACTTTTTACTTTAGCCTTTAGATTTATGAATCAATAATAATCAATAATCAATAAACAATAATCAATAAACAATAATCAATTAAAACTTTAGCCTTTAAAAGGAAATCAGGGTGGCAAATTTAATTACCCACTTAAATTAAGAAAGAACCATTATTATATGATAGATAAACATTTAACTGAGTTAGGCGATTTTGAGAAAGGACAAGTTATTTTATTTGATAAACCTCTTGAATGGACATCGTTTAACATTGTTAAAAAAACGAGAAATCTTCTTCGCCGGAAATATGGCTATAAAAAAATTAAAGTTGGTCATGCCGGGACTTTAGACCCTCTTGCAACAGGATTGCTGATAGTGTGTACAGGTAAATTTACAAAACAAATTGAACAGTATCAAGCTCAAAAAAAAGAATATATCGCAACAATAAAATTGGGACAAACAACACCGTCTTTCGATTTAGAAACAGAAGTTGACAAAGAACTCCCTGTTGACCATATTACCGAAGAATTGTTAAAAAAAACGTTGAAAAAATTTATTGGTGAGCAACAACAAACACCACCTAATTTTTCTGCAAAATTTGTTAATGGTAAAAGAGCTTATATAAAAGCACGAAATGGGGAAGACTTTGAGCTTAAATCCAATAATATTTTTATTTATAACATTGAAATTATTGAATTTAATTTGCCAATCATCAAGTTAAAAATATCGTGTAGTAAAGGTACATATATTAGAGCATTTGCTCGTGATATTGGGCTGGCTCTTAATAGCGGAGCTCATTTAATTGCTTTACAACGAACCCGAATTGGCGAATTTAATATTAATGATGCGCTTACTATTGTAGAATTTGAAGATTTATTAAAAAATTTATAACATTTTTTTTTAATCTACGTATATTAATAGTTATTGATTATTTAAAAACATTTTAATGAAAATGAAATTATCACAATTTAATTTTAAACTTCCCGAAGAATTAATTGCTCTTCACCCATCGAAGAATCGAGATGAATGCAGGTTACTGGTTGTCCATAGAGATACAGGTAATATTGAACATAAAATTTTTAAGGACGTAATTGATTATTTTAACGATAAAGATGTTTTAGTATTTAACAATACTAAAGTTTTCCCTGCTCGCTTATTTGGTAATAAGGAAAAAACAGGAGCTAAAATTGAAGTTTTTCTTTTACGGGAATTAAATAAAGAACAATTATTGTGGGATGTTTTAGTTGACCCTGCAAGGAAAATACGAATCGGTAATAAATTGTATTTTGGTCCTGACGATGAGTTAGTTGCAGAAGTTATTGATAACACAACCTCTCGTGGAAGAACTTTACGTTTTTTATATGATGGTCCTTACGATGAATTTAAAAAGATGGTTTATGAATTAGGTGAAACACCATTACCAAAATTTATTAAAAGAGAAGTTGAACCTGAAGACACAGAACGATATCAAACCATTTATGCAAAATGCGAAGGTGCTGTTGTTGCACCAACAGCCGGCATGCACTTTAGTCGTGAACTTTTAAAGCGTTTTGAAATAAAAGGTATAGAATTTGCAGAAGTAACGCTTCATGCCGGACTCGGTAATTTTAGAGGCGTTGATGTTGAAGACCTTACTAAGCATAAAATGGATTCGGAGCAGATAATAATTTTAGACAAAGCGGTTGATATTATTAATAATGCAAAGAAAAGAAAAAATAATATTTGTGCAGTTGGCACAACTGTAATGCGTACAATAGAAAGTTCTGTTTCTACTACCGGTTTTTTAAAACCCTATGAAGGTTGGACAAATAAATTTATCTTTCCTCCTTTTGATTTTAGTGTAGCTAATTTGATGATTACCAATTTCCATTTACCATACTCAACATTATTTATGATGGCATCTGCTTTTGCCGGATACGATCTGCTTAATGTTATTTATAAAACTGCTATTAAAGAAAAATATAAGTTTGGCACTTATGGTGATGCAATGCTTATTTTACCATCGTAAAGGAACACTGCAAAAAAAAATTGTATAGAGTATCAAAAAATAAAAATAAAAGTTTACCTTTGCAGTTCAAAATTTAATAATAAAAATTTTTAATAAAATGTATTTAACCCCTGAAATTAAAACAGATTTTTTTAAAAAATACGGAAAGTCTAATAAAGACACAGGTTCTTCTGAAGGACAAATAGCTTTATTTTCATACCGTATTAGTCATTTGACAGAACATTTAAGAAAGAACAAAAAAGATTACAGTACTCAACGTTCTTTATTGAAATTAGTTGGTAAACGTAGAAAATTACTTGATTATCTTAAAGAAATAGATATTGAAAGATATAGAGAAATAGTAAAATCATTGAAATTAAGAAGATAAATAAAAAGGCAATTTTCATAATTGCCTTTTTTGGTAATTTAGCTTGATAGATAGAAAATTAGAATAAACAAATTTAAAATTATGTATAAATTATATAAAAAAGATATTGAATTAGATGATGGAAGAGTTATTACTATTGAAACAGGTAAATTAGCTAAGCAAGCTGACGGTTCTGTAGTAGTAAGGATGGGAGATACAATATTATTAGCTACTGTAGTTTCTGCTATTGATGCTAAAGAAGACGTTGACTTTATGCCATTATCAGTTGATTATAGAGAAAAATTTTCGGCAGCAGGACGTTTCCCCGGTGGTTTTATGAAACGAGAAAGCAGACCGGGAGATAACGAGATACTTGTTTCTCGTCTAATTGACAGAGCTTTACGTCCATTATTCCCTGACAATTATCATTCAGATACTTTTGTAACTGTAAATCTTATTTCTGCCGATAAAGATGTTTTGCCTGATGCTTTAGCAGGATTAGCTGCTTCATCAGCTCTTTCTGTTTCTGACATTCCTTTTAACGGACCTATATCTGAATGTAGAGTTGCAAGAATCAATAATAGTTTTGTCCTTAATCCTTCTTTCGAGCAATTAAAAGATGCTGATATTGATATTATGGTTGGTGCTACTTATGAAAACATCTTAATGGTAGAAGGTGAAATGGATGAAGTATCTGAAACGGAAATGTTAGAGGCTGTTAAATTTGCTCACCAAGCTATTAAAGTACAATGTAAAGCTCAAATGGAATTGGCAGAAATGGTTGGAAGCACAGTCAAAAGAGAATATAACCACGAAACAAATGACGAAGAGCTTAAAGGGAAAATACATAAAGACACTTATGATAAAATTTATCAAGCAGCCAAGCATGTAGAAAGCAAGCATAAACGAGAAGAAAAATTTCATGCTATTAAACAAGAATTTATCGATTCGTTACCGGAAGGCGCTGAAATAAATGAATCTATGATTAACAGATATTATGGTGAAGTTGAAAAAGAAGCTGTTAGAAATCTTGTTTTAGATGAAGGTATTCGTTTAGATGGTAGAAAAACTAATGAAATTCGTCCTATATGGTGTGAAGTTGACTGTCTGCCTGCTACTCATGGTTCTGCAATTTTTACTCGTGGAGAAACACAATCCTTAACAACTGTAACTCTTGGAACAAGACTTGACGAAAAGATTATTGACAATGTATTAGTTCAAGATCGTGATAAATTTTTACTTCATTATAATTTTCCTCCATTTGCAACAGGTGATGCTCGTCCCGTAAGAGGTCTTAGTCGTCGTGAAGTTGGTCATGGCAATTTAGCTCATCGTGCTTTAAAAAGAATGATACCTAATTCAGAGACAAATCCTTATACAATTCGTGTTGTTTCAGATATTCTTGAATCAAACGGCTCGTCTTCAATGGCAACTGTATGTGCCGGAACTTTAGCCCTTATGGATGCCGGTATTAAAATTAAAAAACCTGTTTCAGGTATTGCTATGGGATTAATAACAGATGTAAAATCGAATAAATTTGCTGTTTTGTCTGATATTTTGGGTGATGAAGACCATTTAGGCGATATGGATTTTAAAGTAACAGGTACAAAAGATGGTATTACTGCTACTCAAATGGATATTAAAGTTGACGGTTTGCCTTATGAGGTTTTAGAACAAGCATTAAATCAAGCAAAAGAAGGTCGTTTACATATTCTAAAGAAACTTACTGATACTATTGCCGAACCACGTGAAGATTATAAACCTCATGCTCCACGAATTCAAAAAATAATTATTCCTAAAGAACTTATTGGTGCTTTAATAGGACCCGGCGGTAAAATAATTCAGGAAATTCAGGCAACAACGAATACAGTTATTACTGTTGAAGAAGTTGATAATATGGGTATTGTTGCGGTTTCTGCAAGCGACAAAGAGTCTATTGACAAAGCTCTTAATAGAATTAAAATTATTACTGCTGTACCCGAAGTAGGAAAGGTTTACGAAGGTGCTGTTAAAACAATTACAAATTTTGGTGCTTTTGTTGAGATTATACCAGGTAAAGAAGGATTATTACATATCTCTGAAATAGAAAAACATCGTATTAAATCTGTTGAAGAAGTTTTAAAAGTTGGAGATGTTGTAAAAGTTAAATTACTTGACATTGATAAAAATGGTAAATTAAGACTCTCAAGAAAAGCCTTATTATAGGTTTCTTATAGTTTTATTTAATACTTTTGGGATTACAATTTCTTTGTAATCCTTTTTTTATACTTGATTTTATTTTGTAGATTGATACTGCAAATGTCGCAAGCCTCACGGCTTGTGCCTTTCATATCCCAAAAGTAACGTATTGCTTGTTTTTTTTTATTTATGAGTTCAGTATAAAAGGTAAAAAAGTACGTCATTGCGAGGAACGAAGCAATCTATTCATCTGTATTTCAGACAATTGAGATTGCCTCTCCGCCAACCGGCGGATCGCAATGACAAAAGCACCCTTTTTATACTGAACTCATTTATGTTAAGTTTGTTTAGTATTTGATATTTAAGGCATTGTCATGAAATAACTTGACCATTTAGGCTCGTTCTTTTGCACGTTAACTTCGTTAAAAAGCCTCGCCGTAGCTTAGGCTATGCCTATGTTTTTTTGCCTTGTTACCGTACAAAATAATTTCGCCTATTCTGACCAACTTATTCCCTAACAAAGCCTAAGCTAAAAATTATGATTTTAGGAAGTTGTCAGATGATGAGAATAATTATGTAATTGTGATTAATTTTTATTAGCTATTAGTTGTCATTAATGATTTTCAATACACTATTTATGCTTCATCTGATAAAATAAACCTCTTTCTTGTCGCACTGCTTCAATTTTACTGTCAGCTTCTAAAGTATCAAGATATTTGTTAATTTCATTAATATGCAATCCGAGAATCTTTGTCATATCCTCAAGGGTGCAAGGTCTTCTGAATATTGTTTCAAGAATAGCGGATTCAGTATCTTTACGATAAGATTTTACATCTTTTCTCGTTGCTACAGCAGCAATTATCTCAACATTATCAAGAGCCCAATAGTCAACAATACTTTGTAATTCAATTTTTGTTGCAGCTCTAATATTATCGATAACTCCCGGTCTGTCTAAAGTGTTAAGTTGAATTACTTCAGGATTAATTTTTTCAATTGCATTTTTCAATAAATCTAAATCAGACTTATTATCGTTCATACCTGGAATAATAAAGACTTCGAGCCATATTTTCCCTTTAAATTCCTTACTAAAATCTACCAACCCAAGAATATAATCGTCAACATTTAAAGAATGAAAAGGTCGGTTAATCTTACTAAATGCCAAATCGGAAGCTGCATCTAACGATGGAAGAACAACATCTGCGTTAAGCAATTCTTTTCTGACCTCTTTATCACTTAACAATGTGCCATTTGTTAAAACCGCAACAGGGATATTTGCATAATTTGTTTTTATGTGCTTAATAATATCACCAATGCGAGAATTAAGAGTTGGTTCACCTGAGCCTGAAAAAGTAATAAAATCAGGTGCAGGATTATTTTTCATAAAATCATCTAATTCTTTTATTACTCCATCATAAGGAACATATTCTTTTCTATCTACGGTTAAATTGGTAGTGCGACCGCATTCACAGTAAACGCAATTGAGTGAGCATACTTTATGAGGCACCATATCAACACCCAAAGACATTCTTAGACGACGAGACGGCACCGGACCAAAAATATATTTATACATAATTGAAATTAATTTAAAAAGTTATAAAATTAAAAAGTTGAGCTTTAACGAAATCCCGACACTTCGGGATTTATAAAGTTATATAGATGATTAAAAATGAATCAAAATAATTTATATGTATTGTTTAATCTCCTCATGATCAGCACAATCCCGTTGCTTAGAGATAAAAGATATAACGGTTAGTATAAGATATAGTAGCCGAGTGCGGAGTAATTCACTTTCAATTTACGATAAAGTTGAAGCGGGATAAAACCGCTTCAAATTAGCACTTTACCGCTTTTTGCTATATTGCGTGTTATAGTGCGTGTTTTTTCCAATTTGCTATTTTTAATCCAGGAATCCGACCAAAATGCTTTTCGTTATTTGTAACTAAAATCATATCATTTTCTATTGCTATTCCTGCAATTAGCAAATCAATATCATCCACAATAGTTCCATTCTGTCTTAATGTAGAATATAATTCAGAAGAAATTCTTGCAAATTTTTCAGTCATGGGAAGGACTAAATTTTCAGTAACAAAGTCATCAAAAATGCTTAACTGTTTTAGTGCATTTTTTGCAAATAATCCACTTACAATTTCATAATACGTAATCAAGCTAATTTCAATCAAATCATAGTGCTCTAAATATTTTTTAAAATTTTCAACCACTATCTTATCACCTTTGAAATAATAAGAAAGAATATCTGTATCAATCAAAACTCTATTCATCAGCTCTTCTTTTATTCTTTTGACGGTTACTAATCAAGTTTTCGGTTAAATCTTTTAGGACGGAATCATCGATATTCTGCCATGCACCTGCAAATGATAAAATTTTTGCCTTTTTGTGGATTTCTTTCTCAAGCTTGGAAACAAAGTCATCTAATTCCTTTAATTTTTCAGAGGGAATCCGATAAATTTTTCTTAATATCTGCTGTCTTTTCTGTGTATCTGTAATCATGCCTTTTTATTTTTTATAAAACTACCATTTTTTTATGAATTAATCAAATTTGTCTTTGTTATCATGTTGGGGCATGCACTATAACGATTAGTATAAAAATAGTAGCCGATTGCGGAATAATTCACTTTCAATTTACGATAAAGTTGAAGCGGGCTACGATCGTTGAATTTACTACTGTCTCGGCTATTATTTTTATACATTATTACCCATTGTTTTTTCTGTCAATCAATAAAAGTTTCTTTCATCACAGATTTCACTTCTTTAACTTCGGGCTTTGATAATCTTCCCAAAATTTTTATAATCCGTTGTTTGTCAATTGTCCTAATTTGGTCAATTACAATCCAACCTATCTTTCCGTCATGTTTTACTTCAATTCTTGTTGGATATTTTTTCGACTTAGTTGTCATCGGAACAACAACAATAGTCCGAAGATATTTATTCATTTCATTTGGTGAAATAACAATACAAGGTCTATTTTTTTTAATTTCACTTCCAATTGTTGGGTCAAGATTAACTAGAACTATTTGATATTGACTTAATTCCATTCTTCTAAATTTTCATTTTCAAAAACATCATTAAATAAAAGTTGGTCATCTCCATTTTCATTCATTTCTTTAAATGCAGTTTCCCAATCTTTTCGTGGTTTGGAAATTGGTTTTAAAATCATATAACCTTTTTCAAGAATTAATTCAATTTTGTCTTTGATATTGTATTTCTCAATCAATGTTTTAGAAAGTCTGAACCCTTTTGAATTTCCTATTTGTATTATTGATAATTCCATAATCTATTTTTTAAAATGTAATTACAAAGTTAATACATTACATGAGATTCTACAACTTTTTTTCAAAAATTTACTATTTACTCAAATAATGGGTAACGTTTTTATATAGGACACATAATTAAATTTTGGCTCTATGTTGTTTATAGTGAATAGTTATAAAATACCAACTCATTATAGGGATTAAACATTCAACACTCAACATACAATATTCAATTTTCATTATTTCTGCATATTAGACTTTGCAGTTTCAATACTTTTATAAATTATAGCTATTAACTCTTCTGTTTCTTTCATAATTGGAGCTAATTTCTTTGTGTTTGGGATTAATGGTTTCCTTTCTATAATCTTTAAGCAAATCCGACTTTTTTTTAGCTCTTTTAGAATTATTTTCAGTTTATGAACAATCCGCCAGCTGGCGGACTGCACTTTGAGCTTCCCCATAATTTAATGCAGGAGAACTACCGCTTCTAATTAATTGACCAGCTATATTAGTTCCTAATTTTGAATCATCAATTTTATCAACAACATTACTTATTCTTATTGTAAAATCAATAAATCTATCTTCTAAATCAAATTTTTTCATTTTCTGCTTTTTACTTGTTTATTGATTATTGTGTGTTGCTTATTGAATATTTTTTATATAAAATCTAATATTTAAAATCGAAATAATTATTACCAACATTATTCGACATAAAGCCTAAATTTTTTTACCCGCTTTTTCGTAACTCGGCGTTAAATAAAATATTTCTTTCACCTTAATTTTAATCACACCTTTAACAATTTTATTTGGTTTAAATTTCAAAATCCAATTTTTACCTTCTTCAAATGTTGTACCTTCTGTATAATATTCAGCATGCCCTTTAATTTGGTATCCCTCAAAATCTTTCCACATTGCAATTGCTACATTGCCGTTTTGCAAAATATTTTCTTTTGTTTTGTTATGATAAGTATCAATTGTCAAGATAGTATCATTATTGATAATCTTTTTAGATCCAATTGGCACTACATTAGGGATTCCGTTTTTATCAGATGTTGACAAAACCATTATTGGCACGTTATCAAAAAAAACTTTAATTTTATCGTTTATTATCACAATATTTTTTTATTTTTTAGTCGTAAGATAATCGTGTTTTTTCGTCTGACAAA
>JAUVJB010000096.1 GCA_030592465.1 Bacteroidota bacterium
AGCATGGCACTTATAGTAAATTCATTAAATATTACTTATTATTCACAAATACCTGCTTGGGAACAATTGCTTTTAGGTGGTTTTGCTTTTGGTGCAGTTTTTATGGCTACCGACCCAGTTACTGCTACTCAAACAAATGTAGGCAAATATATTTATGGTTTCTTAACAGGTTTGTTGGCAATTTTAATTAGAGTCGTTAATCCTGCTTATCCCGAAGGAATGATGTTTGCAATTTTATTAATGAATTTGTTTGCACCGTTAATCGACCATTATGTTGTTCAAGCAAATATTAACAAAAGATTAAAACGGCAAAAAGGATTGATAATTTAGATTTTAGATTTATGATTTTAGATTTAAAAATTACCAATAACTTTAAACATTAAACATTGAACTTTAAACATTAAATATTGAACATTAAACATTAAACATTGAACATTAAACATTGAACTCTATAATATAATGAACAAACAAAGTAATTTATACATAATAATTTATGCTTCAATATTGGTTATTGTTGTTGCAGCGGTTCTTTCAATTATTTCAACATCGCTAAAGCCGATTCAAAATAAAAATATAGAAATAGAAAAAAAACAAAGTATTCTTAATTCAATAAATATTATCAGCAATAAAAAAAATGTTAAATCATTATATGATAAATACATAATTGCTTCGTATATAATAAATTATAAAGGCGAAAAACAAAAAGGTGATGCTTTTAATATTGATTTGAAAAAGGGGAAATTAAAACCTGTTGAACAACAAAAATTACCGGTTTATGAAAGCAGATTAGATAATGGGAGTAAAAAAATAATTATTCCTCTTGCCGGTCAAGGTTTATGGGGACCTATTTGGGGATATATATCATTTAATGATGATAACAATACTGTTTACGGAGCAACATTTAGTCATGAAAGCGAAACACCCGGCCTTGGGGATCAAATTGCTACACCAAATTTTCAAAAACAATTTACAGGCAAAAAAATTTTTAATCAAAATGAGAAATTTGTTTCAATTAAATTAATAAAATCTAAAAAGGAGAACAATAATGTTCATCAGGTTGATGCTATCTCGGGAGGAACAATTACAAGTAATGGGCTTGAAAAAATGTTAAGAAATTGTTTAAGCAGTTATGAGGTTTTTTTAATAAATCGTAAAAAGTAAATAGTTTAATGTTTATACTTTGCACGGTTATATTTTGCGTAATATAATTTATCATTTGTTGTCATTTGTTTCACGTCATTTGGCTTCGCCGTCATTTAGTTGTCATTTGTTTCGCTGTATTTAATCGTTTATTGACAATTAATGACTATTAATGACAATTTAATGATAATTTTATGACAATCAATGACAATCAATGACAATCAATGACAATTAATGACTATCAATGACTATCAATGACTATTAATGACATAAATAACTAAATATCAACTGAATATTAAAATATAAACAGAAGAAACAAGCAAATGAAAAATAAAGAACCGGTATTCTCGAAAAATAATTTAAAACTAATAACCAATCCTTTAAGCAAGGATAATCCTATTACTGTTCAGGTTCTCGGTATTTGCTCTGCATTGGCAGTTACTGTACAAATTAAACCTGCTGTAATCATGACATTTTCAGTAATGTTTGTTTTAGCATTATCAAATGTTCTTATTTCTTTTTTAAGAAAAACTATACCTTCACGAATTAGAATTATTGTTCAATTGATTATTGTTGCAAGCTTAGTTATTATTGTAAACGAATTATTAAAAGCATATTTTTTTGATGTTAGTAAGCAATTGTCGGTTTTTGTTGGTTTAATTATTACAAATTGTATAATAATGGGCAGGCTCGAAGCTTTTGCTTTAACAAATAAACCATGGCTTGCCTTTTTAGATGGGATAGGCAATGCTTTAGGTTATGGTATTATTCTTATTATAGTATCATTTTTTCGTGAGCTTTTGGGAGCCGGTACTATCTGGGGATTTCATGTTATACCCGAGTGTTTTTATCAAGCCGGATATGAAAATAACGGGTTGATGATTTTACCTCCAATGGCTTTAATTACTATTGGTGTTATTATTTGGATACAACGCAGCAAGAATAAAAATTTAATTGAGGAAAAATAAAATGGAACATCTCTTTAATATTTTTGTTAAATCAATATTTGTTGATAATCTTATTTTTTCAACATTTTTGGGTATGTGTTCCTATCTTGCTGTGTCAAAAACAGTTAAAACAGCCACAGGATTGGGAATTGCCGTTGTTTTTGTTCTTACAATTACTGTCCCGGTAAACTATTTGCTCGAAAATTATATATTAAAACAAGGAGCTTTATCGTGGATCGACAGTAGTTTTAAAGATGTTGACTTAAGTTTTTTAAGTTTCATTATGTTTATTGCTGTAATAGCGTCAATGGTGCAATTAGTTGAGATGATTATTGAAAAGTATTCGCCAACTTTATATAATCAGCTTGGAATATTTTTACCTCTGATTGCTGTTAATTGTGCAATTCTCGGAGGTTCATTATTTATGCAGCAAAAACAATTTAATACTATCAGCGAAGCAACTGTATATGGCTTTGGTTCAGGCATTGGTTGGTTGTTTGCTATTATAACGCTTGCAGCAATTCGTGAAAAATTAACATATTCGAATATCCCTGCTCCATTAAAAGGTCTTGGAATTACTTTTATAGTTACAGGACTAATGGCTTTAGCTTTTATGGGGTTTATGGGGATTAAATTGTGAGATTGTTATACTTAAAACAGTTGCTATTTTACATTTGTAAATGATTGAAATTTATTGTCCGCCAGCTGGCGGATTAAAATGGCTAAATTGTTATATTGTTAAATGGTTAAAACCTTTCCGACTTTTGACTGATTATTATATAACCATAAATCCGAAAGTGAATTTTTAGTGAGCTCAGAAACATGAAACTTTAAACTTTGAACTTTAAATTTTATGATATTTCTAACAATTAAATCAATTACCACTATTTCTTTAAGCATTGTAATTTTTTTACTGCTAATGCAATTATTAGTGTTAATTCTTATAATTGCAAAATCGAAATTAATTCCTTCAGGAGAGCTTAAAATATTTATTAATAATGATGAAGAAGAAATTATCACAAATGCAGGTACTAACCTTTTAACAATTTTACGCAATAATAATATTTTATTGCCTTCTGCTTGTGGTGGTAAAGGTTCATGTGGCATGTGTAAATGTCAGGTTTTATCAGGAGCAGGAACAATTCTACCTACTGAAACAGATTTTTTTACCCGTAAACAACAAAAAGAAAATTGGAGATTAGCTTGCCAAATAAAAGTAAGACAAGATATTAATATGCTTATACCTAAATCTATATTAGGTATTAAAAAAATAGAATGTGAGGTAATATCGAATCATAATGTTGCTTCGTTTATTAAAGAACTTATTATTAAATTACCCGAAGGTGAAACCCTTCAATTTCAATCAGGTGAATATATTCAGCTTGATGTGCCTATAACAAAAATTGATTTTAAAGATTTTATTATTGATGATGAATATGTTGATGAATGGGAAAAATATAAAATGTTTGATTTAAAAATGGTTAATTTAGAGCCTGTTTTCCGAGCATATTCACTTGCTAATTACCCTGACGAGAATAATATCATAAAATTAAATGTTCGTATTGCTACACCTCCTGTCAACAGGGTGAAAGGAAGGTTTAAAAGCATTAATCCGGGTATTTGTTCATCGTATATATTTTCACTCAAAACCGGCGATAAAATTACCGTTTCAGGCACTTATGGTGATTTTCTTATTAAGGATATTGACAAAGAAATTGTGTTTATAGGAGGTGGCGCAGGTATGGCACCTATGCGTTCACATATTTTTTATCTATTCAAAATTGTAAAGACAAATCGCAAAATTTCTTTCTGGTATGGTGCACGCTCAAAAAAAGAATTTTTTTATGAAGATGAATTTAAAGAAATTGAAAAACAATTTGATAATTTTTCTTTTCACATTGCTCTTTCTGATCCAAAACCAGAGGATAATTGGAAAGGATTAACAGGTTTTATTCATCAGGTGGTTAACGACAATTATTTAAGAAAACATAATGAACCCGAAGAAATTGAATATTATATTTGTGGACCTGCTATGATGACAAAAGCCGTTAATTCAATGCTTTATAATTTAGGTGTACCTGACGAAAATATTCTTTACGATGATTTTAAAACATAATATCAAAGAGAGTTCATAAAGTTGAACGTTATTTTTTTGTATTAACCTGAGTTCGATTATTAATCGACTAAAAATAAGTTAATTAGTGGCTTTCAGCAAATATGATTTATTAATAATTTTCTAAAGGAAAAAATAAGATTAGCCCCCGATTTTAATCGGGGGTGTTGATAATTAGCAAGATAACCGCAGGAAGCAGTCTTTTGATTGGAACATAAAATTATTCTCCTGCGGAATTATGAGATGTTTTCGATAGGCTATAGGTAAATTGCCACAATTTTATTTTTTTATTAATTTGAATGTAATATTAAACGAATCGTACCTGTAATAAGCTTATTTACAAACAATTCAACTTTTCTATTACCAATTATTATTAATCGAACTCAGGTTATTAGTTCTTTTATCTTATTAAAAATATAACACATGAAAGCAATTAAATCAATCATAATAATTTCATTATTTTTTTTCGTAAACTCATGTAACAATAATTCAAAATATGTATATGATTCAGGTTTGATACATGGTACAATATATCATATTACTTATAGAAGTGATGGTGAGCAAGACTTAAAACAAGAAATTGAGAAGTGTATGCATAATTTCGATAAATCGTTATCAACTTACGACCCAAATTCAATAATTTCAAAAGTCAATAAAAATGACACTTCTGTTATTTTAGATTATCATTTTAAAACTGTTTTTAAAAAAGCAATTGAAGTATCGGAAAAAACTGACGGAACTTTTGATATAACTGTTGCACCTCTTGTTAATGCATGGGGATTTGGTTTTGAAAAAATGAGCAATGTTAACAGTACTGTTATCGACAGTTTGTTGCAATATGTTGGTTATCATAAAGTTAAATTAGTTAATAACAAAATTATTAAACAAAATTCCAACATTATGCTTGATGCAAACGCCATTGCCAAAGGTTATTCTGTTGATGTGGTTTCCGATTTTTTAGAGAAAAAAGGCATAAAAAATTATTTGGTCGAGATTGGCGGTGAAGTAAAAGCTAAAGGAGTAAATAAAGAAAAAGAAATATGGCGAGTTGGCATTGATAAACCAATTGACGACTCAACCCTTTCGTCAAAAGTATTAGAAGATATTGTTTACTTAAAAAATCAGGCAATTGCAACCTCAGGCAACTATCGACGATTTTATATAAAAAATGGTATTAAATACTCTCACACTATTAACCCCAAAACAGGATTTCCTGTAAACCATTCTCTTTTAAGTGCTTCGGTTTTTGCTGACGATTGCATGACTGCCGATGCTTATGCTACTGCTTTTATGGTTCTTGGACTTGAAAAAAGTATTAAGATTGTTGAAAACAGTCCTAATCTTGAAGCATATTTTATCTATTCAAACAAAAAAGGAGAATTAAAAATTTATTGCACTGATAAAGTTAAAAATATAATTATCAAATCTAAGAACTAATTAAGAATAATAAATATCAATTATGATCTGATAATGATATTGTTGTATGTTTTTTCACATGTCTCACATTTTTTCCTGTTTGCAATTTTGTCTTGAGTGTTAGCGCATAAAATCCCGCGCTTTCTTATTGCAGGATTTTTACTTATTGAGGTATTTGGAAACGCACCATTTTTTTTCAATAACAATTTTATTGAAAGAGCTGCAACTGAAATTCCAACAACAACTATTGATATAAAAAACATTTTCAATTCGACCATTTAACAATATATTTAGCTCTCTCATTAAAAATTATAGAGAAATAATAGAGTTTTTATTTAACAAAATAAATTTATCAAGAGCAATATTTTTTTATCTTTGTGAGATATAAAATACAAATTTATCAATAAAAAATTAATTATTAATTAATCTATCTCATGAAAAAAATTACAATTTTATTAATAAGTCTATTTGTTTTTGGTTTTGTTAATGCACAAAACTCAAATTTAGTTTTTTTTACTGAAAATGGTGAAGCATTCATAATTTTTCTAAATGGAGTAAATCAAAATCCGTCACCACAAACAAATGTTAAGATTACAGATTTAAATGCCGTAAATTATCATGTAAAAATTGTTTTTAATGATAAAAGCCTTGGAGAAATTGACAAGAACATATTTTTCAATAAAGGCAAAGAAACAAGCTATGCTGTAAAACAAAACAAAAAAGGCGTTTATACTCTTAAATTTAGAGGTGAAGTGCCGATAGCACAAGCTCCTCAGACGTCAAACAATCAAAATGTTGTTAAATATACAACAACGCCGGCTGCAAGCAGCACTACTGTTACTTATACTGAAACAACAACTTCAACTTCAAACAATGACGACGATAACCAAAGTTCTGTTAATATAAATATTTCAGGTGATGATTCAGGTGTTAATTTCAATTTAAAGGTTCCAAAGGATGCAACAACAAACCAAGCTTCATCTAATACTACAACAACCTATACAACAACGACAACAACAACTTCTTCAAGTTCAAGTAATATTAACCAAAGTCAAGGGACTACGCAAACAGGAAATGTTTCTAATTATAACGGGAAAACCGGATGTAATGTTCCAATGACGCAGGCAGATTTTTTGAGTGCAAAACAAACAATTGCATCAAAAGATTTTGAGGATAGTAAATTAACCATTGCAAAACAAATTACTTCTTCAAACTGTTTGCTTGCCTCTCAAGTTAAGGATATAATGAAACTTTTCGATTATGAAGAGTCTAAACTTGAATATGCTAAATCTGCTTATAGCCACACTTACGATATTGGAAATTATTTTAAAGTTAACGATGCTTTTGAATATGAATCATCAATTGATGAATTAAACGAGTATATTAATTCTCAAAAATAAATATGTTTGCACGAAAATTCTAAAATCCCGATTCTTCAGCGATTTTTTCCCGAAGTTTCGGGATTGATTATTCCCGAGTATTCGGGATTGCTCACTAACACATTGATTTTTGATAGTCAGGGCTTGACTTTTCCACAGGGAAAATTCCCCCCAATAAAATGCTGATAATCAACTGTTGCTTGTATTCTTTTTTGGCTCATTTATAAATTGTTCAGATTAAAGATTATTATATATTTTTTATATTAAATATTATTTGTACATTTGTAGTTAAAATGTAATTAAATCAATTAATTGTTTAACTAAAAAATGAAAAAAATGAAAAAAATTTTACTTTTAACAATGGCGTTAGGAATAGGATTGTTCGCTTTCTCTCAAAAAAGAGCTGTAATTCCAAAATCCGTTAAAAATATTTCTTTTCAACGTCCGCTTCATCGTGCAATTGATGAAACAAGCAATTTCCAAACTACTGTTGTAAATCATTCTGTTTCATCTCAAAGTAAAGATGTAGATGAAGCACAAATAGGAAATACAACATACGATTTACAAACAAACAGTTCAGTGCAAAACAGATTTTATCGCTATGCTGACGGCACAATGGCAGGTACATGGACTATGGGATTTGACAATCCGGGTTTTCCAAACAGAGGAACAGGATATAACTATTTTAATGGTACCGATTGGGGACATCAGCCTACTGAAAGCATAGAATCTGTTAGAGTTGGGTGGCCTTCTTATGCTCCTTATGGTGCTGATGGTGAAATTGTGGTTGCTCATAATGGCTCAACAGGACTAAACATCGCTACTCGAGAGCATAAAGGAACAGGTGATTGGACAGAATCAACTCTTGTAGGCCCACCTGTTGACCCGGCTGGAACTACTGCATTATTATGGCCAAGAATGACAACAAGCGGAATAAACCATGATGTTATTCATATAATAGCTACTACAGATCAAGCAACTCCTGCTTCCAGTTATCATGGACAGGAATTGGCAATAGTATATTCAAGGTCAACAGATGGCGGTCATTCATGGGAAAAAGAAAATGTTGTTTTGGCTGAGATGGATAGCTCACACTATACCGGATTTGCTGGAGATACTTATGAATGGGCTGAACCAAAAGGCGACACAATTGCCTTTCTGGTAGGTGATAGCTGGATAGATATCTTCCTTATGAAATCTACCGATTGTGGCGACACATGGACAAAAACTATCGTCTTTCAACATCCTTATCCAATGTGGACAGAAGACACCGTAGTGCTTGATACTCCTTATGTTTGTGATGGTGCACATGCTGTTGTATTAGATAATGACGGTGAAGCTCATGTATTTTTTGGAATTATGAGAGTTCTCAATTCAACTGGCGGCGATGGTTCAACTTCATATTTTCCTTATGTAAGCGGTTTGGCATACTGGAACGAGTCAATGCCGACATATACAAATGTTGATCCTGATTCCGTTTACGCAAATGAAACATTAGTAGGAGAATTACAGGATTTGAATGGTAATGACTCTATTGATTTTCCTGATAATGGAGAAGATTTACCATTTGGTATTTATTATTTATCTTTAACAAGTATGCCTAATGCTACAATAGATGCTGATGGTAATATCTTTTTAGTATATTCATCTTATATGGAAAACCTTAATAATGATAACCAAGGTTTCAGACATCTTATTGCAAGAGAATCCGGAGTTGGTGGTACAAGTTGGGGTAATAGATTTTTAGATATTAATCCGGGTATTGCGCACGCATTCGATGAATGTGTATTTCCATCAATAGCACCAACTATTGCAGGCGATGATAGTATTTATTTAATCTATCAGGCTGATGAAGAACCTGGAATGGCTGTTAGAGGCGATGAAGACCCTTATGGTGATAACCAAATTTATTATCTCGCTGTTCCAAAATCAGATATTGTTGTTGTAAGACCAACAATAAGTATTAGTTCACCAACTGATGGACAGATTTTTACACCGGATACTACTATTACAGTATCAGGAACAGCAAGTGATGCTGACGGAACTCTTACTTTAGTACAAGTAAAATTAAATGATGGAACATGGCAAGATGCTACTGGTACAACAGAGTGGTCAAAATCAGTTACATTACATGAACATGATAATATTATATATGCAAGGGCACAAGATGATGAAGGAAACTGGTCAATCTCTGCATCTGTTTATGGTACTATACCTGTTGGAACAGACATTATAGATTTTTCATTTGCTGAACAAACAGGTCCTGCAACAATTGGTTATGCAGAATATACTGTTGGTATTGAAGTAGTTCATGGTACTGATGTAACTGCTCTTACTCCAACAATTACTGTTTCTGTTGGATCACAAATAAGTCCAACTGGCGTTCAAAATTTCACAGACCCTTTTACTTACACAGTAACTGACGCAGACGAAATAACTACTCAAGATTGGGTTGTTACTGTTACAGTAGCTGAACTAACAGAAACAGATTTCGCGGAATTTTCATTTGCACAACAAACAGGTCCTGCAACAATTGATACTGCAACACATATTGTTTCTGTTGAAGTAGATTACGGTACTGATGTTACTGCTCTTGCTCTTACATTTACTCTTTCTGAAGGTGCTTCTGCCAGTGTTGCAGGTGTTCCTCAAGTAAGTGGTGTTACAGTAAATGATTTCACAGACTCTGTTACTTACACAATAACTGCCGGTGACGGATTAACCACACAAGATTGGGTTGTTACTGTTAGTGTTGCTGTTTCTGTTGAAAATATTGTTGCTAAAGGAATTAGTGTTTATCCTAATCCTTGTAACGGAGTTATTAATATAAATGTTAACGAAAACTACAAATTAGAAGTAATTGATATTACAGGAAGAATTATTGATACTAAGGTTCTTAAAAATAACAATAATAATACTGTTAATATTTCTAATCAAGGAATTTATTTCTTAAGATTTAGTAACGAGAATAATACAGTTATTAAACGAGTTATTGTAAAATAATTGTAACGACTACATATATTGTCTTTTTAGAGACGATAAAATTTAACAGGGAGCAAATTTTGCTCCCTGTTTTTTTTGCCCTACATGCAACATATCTATAATGTTCATTGATTTTGTATAAAAAATATTACATTGTAATAAAAAAATAAGCTACTCAATAGCCCAGACGTTTACTTAATAGCCCAGACGTTTACGTCTGGGTTTAAAAGAATTAATAAATATTAGAATTAGGGCGTTTACGCCCTTATAAAAATTACAGGCATGTCACATACATATCACAAAATATGGTTGCATTATATTTGGGCAACAAAATATCGTAAACCATTAATTACAAAAAATCTGAAAATTGAATTAAATGGTCATATTAAAAAAAATGCAAAAGATAATGATATTTATGTCGATACAGTAAACGGTGTTGCTGACCATATCCATTTATTAGTTGGTCTTTATCCTTCGCAATGTCCTTCATATATTGCAAATATGATAAAAGGTGAGTCATCAAACTGGATAAATAATAATGATTTTTTTAATAATAAATTTGCATGGCAGGAAGGTTATTCTGTTTTTTCAGTATCCGAGTCAAATGTTCAAAAAGGTCGCGAATATATTAAACGTCAGGAAGAACATCATAAAAAGATGACTTATGAGGAGGAAGTTGAAAAATTTTTAAAAGCTTATGGCAT
>JAUVJB010000019.1 GCA_030592465.1 Bacteroidota bacterium
ATTAAGATTTTAGAATTAAGATTTTAGAATTAAGATTTTAGATTTATCAGTAACCTTAAACCTTAAACCTTAAACCTTAAACCTTAAACCTTAAACCTTAAACCTTAAACATTAAACATTAAACATTAAACATTAAACATTAAACATTAAACATTAAACATTAAACATTAAACTTTAAACATTAAACGTTAAACCTTAAACATGAAACTTTATAAACTATAGAATGGTGAAGAATTTTTTTTTCATAATATTATTTTTATTATTAGGCTTATTAGTTTATTCGCAAAACTCATCTTCAGACACACAACTTGCTTATCAATATTACAGGAATAATGATTTTGAGAAAGCTTCTGTATTATATAAGAAATTATTTGAACAAAGTAAATCTCAAGTATATTACAAGTATTATGTGAATTGTTTAATTGAGCTTCAAGACTATCCGCAAGCAGAAAAAGTTATCAAACAACAATTAAAAAAGAAAAGGAATAAATTGCCTTATTATATTGAATTAGGTTCTGTATATAAACTCGAAAACAAAATCTCAAAAGCAAAAGACAAGTTTGATTATGTTGTAAAAAAATTACCTGCCAGTGAGAGCCAAATTTCAATAATTGCTAATAAATTTATTGTTAAGCATCAGTATGCTTATGCAGAAAAGACATATTTTAAAGGCAAAAAGCTGTTAAAAGATAAAGATTTATTCAATTTTGAGCTTGCAAATCTTTATTATTATCAACGTAATTATTCTAAAATGATTGAGCAATACTTAGATATGCTTGGTGTAAGCGAAATGTACCTGCAAACGGTTCAAAATCGATTGCAGTCAGCAGTTTATGGCGATGTAGATAATAGTTTAAGAGGTTTGTTAAAATCTGCGTTAATAAAACGAATACAAAAGCAACCTGACAAGACGGTTTTTAACGAATTATTAATTTGGTTGTATATTCAAGAAAAAGATTTTGAAAATGCTATGGTTCAAGCCAAAGCATTAGATATGAGAAAGAAAGAAAACGGCGAACGATTAATTGCTTTGGCACGTCTATCAAACTCAAATGATAAGTATGACGTGGCAGTTAGTTCATATCAATATGTTATTGACAAGGGTGTGAATTTTGGATATTATTTTATTGCCAAAAAGGAACAGGTTGAAGTTCTTTATAAGGAAGTAACTAAAAACAATAATTTTTCACATCAAGATTTACTTAGTTTAGAAAACAATTTTATTAATACAATTTTTTTATTGGGAGAAAATGATGAGTCAATAGAATTATCGATAAAATTAGCTCATTTACAAGCATTCTATTTAAACGAACCTGAAAAAGCAATAAAAACTTTAACAAATGCACTTAAAATTAAAAGAGCAGACACAAGATTATTGGCGAAATGTAAATTAGAATTAGCTGATGTTTATTTATATTCGAGCGATATGTGGAACGCAACTCTAATTTATGCACAAGTTGAACGCTCAAACAGAAATAATCCGATTGGTTATGAAGCAAAATTCAGAAAGTCAAGATTAGCTTATTATATTGGTAATTTCAAATGGGCACAAGCTCAGTTAGATGTGTTAAAAGCAAGCACATCAAAATTAATTGCTAATGATGCTTGTCAACTATCGTTGTTAATTAACGACAATTCAGCAACCGACACAATAAATACAGCTTTAGAAATGTATGCGAGAGCAGATTTGTTGGTTTTCCGCAATAAAGACTCACTCGCAGTTTTAACGCTTGATTCAATTTTAACACAATTTCCGACTAATTCTATTATTGATGATGCTATTTATAAAAAAGCATTTATTTATCTTAATAATAAACAGTATGTAAAAGCAGCCGAAAATTTAAAAAAAGTTGTTGATAATTATTCTTATGATGTTTGGGCTGACCACGCTCTTTTTATGTTAGCTCAAATTTACGATAATCATTTAAACAATAAAGAAAAGGCACAGCAACTGTATAAAGACATACTGGTAAACTACACGGGTAGTATTTATGTTATTCAAGCTCGTAAACGATTCCGTTTTCTTAGAGGTGATTTAATTGAGTGAGATAATATTATTGTCATTGTTAGGAAGACCTCCAGAGTCTAAAAGACCTGGAAGAGTCGAGTCAATGGTCATTGATGTCAATAAACAACAAATAACGGCAAAGCCAAATGACTATGAATGACAAATAATATTATGCAAAATATAATCACGGCTCGGCTGAGCTCGCCGAAGTGCAAAGTATATGTTTTTTTCTACTATTTTAGAACGTGTTGGTTAATATATGAGACTGCTTCTAAAACTATCCGCCAGCAGTCGGATAATTTTTAGCCGATTAGCGGTTTTTGTAATAGACTGACGTACAGATTTTTAGCTTTTAGACTTTTTATAAGATTAACCGCTTATCGGCTTTTCGGAGCGGATTCATATATTGAAAAATGGATAAACAAAAAAAGGCTTATTTATATGCTATACTTGCTGTTTCGTTTTGGTCAACAGTAGCTACAGCTTTTAAGATTGCTCTTCGTTCAATAAATTTTCTTCAATTATTATTTTACTCTTCATTAACAGCGGTAATTGTATTATTCATAATCATTATATTACAAGGTAAACTAAAGTTATTTAAAAATTTAACCGGTCGAGACTATCGAAGGTATTTACTTGCAGGATTTCTTAATCCTTTTTTTTACTATGTTGTTCTTTTTAAGGCATATTCATTATTACCTGCTCAAATTGCCCAACCTTTAAACTATACTTGGCCTATAATGTTAGTCTTGTTATCAATAATATTTTTAAAACAAAAGATTTCTCTTAAAAGTATTACAGCAATTTTTATAAGTTTTTTTGGTGTTGTTGTAATATCGTTGCAAGGCGAGCTTAATATTTTTCATATTACAAATGTTTTTGGTGTATTTTTGGCTTTAGGAAGTTCAATAATTTGGGCTTTGTTTTGGATTATTAATGTTAAAGATAAAAATGATGAGGCAATAAAATTATTTGTGAGCTTTGCTTTTGGGTTTGTTTTTATTTTTATAGCAAATATCTTATTCACAAAAATTATTATACCTGATTTTTCAGGCATGACAGCTTCAGTTTATGTTGGAATTTTTGAGATGGGCATAACTTTTTTCCTTTGGATGAAAGCTATGCAAATTAGTCAAACTAACGATAAAATATGTAATTTGGTCTATTTATCTCCTTTTGTCTCTCTTATTTTTATTCATTTTATTTTAGGAGAAACAATTTATTATACAACATTTATAGGATTAATATTTATTGTTGCTGGTATTTTAATGCAAAAGTTGGTTGAGAAGAAATGATGTGTATAGATACATAATCATGCTTTTTTACAACATGAAATTTTTTATTATGATTTGATATTTTAATAAATAGTTTTAACTTTGATAGCTAAATTTAGGAAAAAGTTTTTTTTTATTACTAAATATAAAAAGAAATCCTATGAAAAAGGAAGAAACAATTAGAGTAAGTAAGAAAATAATTTTATATATAATGTTTGTGGTGTTAATAATTAATGGATGTGCACCGGCCTATGTACCAAACGTTATAAACACCCCTTTATTAAGCAGTAAAGGCGAAATTCAAGCAGCAATACATACCGGTATTTCCGGCACTGATCCTCAATTTTCTTATGCCCTTACCGATAATATTGGAATAATGTTAAACGGAAGTTTTGCAGATAGAACATCAGACTCAACAGACGATTTTCATAAGCATCAATTTATTGAATTAGGAACAGGGTATTATACTAAAATTGGTGAAAGTGGCAGATTTGAAACCTTTGGTGGTTTTGGATACGGAAAGTTACAAGCCGAATTTGATAATGACCTTTGGGATACACATTCAGATGTAACTTCTTCTCGTATTTTTATTCAGCCAACAATTGGAGCAACTACTGACATTTTTGATGGAAGTTTCGCATCAAGATTTGTAATAGTTAATATGCATCAAGCTTCAAAAAAAAGTACAGGATTTTTTTTAGAACCGTATTAACAGGCAAAATAGGATATAAGTATGTGAAAGCCGTAATTCAAATAGGGGTTTCTGTGCCGTTAAATTCCAATATTGATTTTAACTATCAACCATTTTTATTTTCTATTGGTTTACAAGGATACATTAATAAAAAACATAAAAATTCAACTTCTAAATTGTACTAAATGATATAAATTATGTTTGGTAACATGCTTAAAATTCAAGCGGGAGGAAAGTGCAAAATACAAAAAAATACAAAAAAATAAATAGCATAATATCCTGATAATTAAGTGATTGAAATTGTCTGCTAAAATTTATAGCTGAATTTTATTTATAATAATATAAAATATTTTAAAATGTTTTCAAAAAAAGATAAACAACAGATAAAAGAAAAGGGAATATCTTCACAAACCATTCAAGAACAAATCAATAATTTTATTAATGGTTTCCCCTTTTTAAATATAGTTAAATCTGCAATCGCTAATGATGGTGTGCTATTGTTAAACGAAAAAGAAAAAAACGAATATATTGAACTTTTCGACAAAAGCATCAATTCAAAAGATATTGTGAAATTTGTTCCTGCATCAGGAGCAGCTACACGATTATTCAGAGAACTCTATGATTATTACAATAATTATCATGGCACACAGGAAGAATATTTAAAAGTTATTTCTGACAGGAGTTTTCAGTCTATCTATTATTTATTTGAACATATACACAATTTTGCTTTTTATGATGAACTAAAGAAATTTTTAGTTTCCAAAAAGTTTACTCTTGCCGAACAGATTGAAGAGAAAGATTACTATAAAATTATTGAATATTTATTAACAGACAAAGGACTTAATTACGGCAATAAACCAAAAGGTTTAATTCTTTTTCATCGTTATAATGATAGCAACAGAACCCCTGTTGAAGAGCATTTGGTTGAGGGTGCTAATTATTGTGCATCAAATTCAAAAGTAAATATTTATTTTACAATATCACCTGAGCATAAACAACAATTTCAAAAACATATAAAAACGATTAAGAAAAAATATGAAAAAATATTTAATGTAAAATTTAATATAACTTTATTTGAACAAAAACCATCAACCGACATTATTGCTGTTGATTTGAAAAATAAACCGTTTAGAAATAAAGATAATTCATTACTTTTCCGTCCGGGTGGACATGGTGCGTTAATCGAAAATCTTAATCAAATTGATGCTGATATTATTTTTATTAAGAATATTGATAATGTTGTTCCCGATATATTAAA
Source organism: Bacteroidota bacterium (assembly GCA_030592465.1). Lineage (GTDB taxonomy): Bacteria > Bacteroidota > Bacteroidia > Bacteroidales > B39-G9 > B39-G9. The sequence goes on from JAUVJB010000019.1 coordinate 5,232, forward strand.
AAAGGATACAGATTTTTATAAAAAAGTATTAGCCGGAGTTCTATTACATTATCAAAATAAAATTTTCAATTATCTCAAAAATTTACAAAACACATCGAAAGTTGATAATAAATTAATAAAAGAAATTGATAGTTTCATTCAAAAAGATTTGTGTGTTATTCCTAATCCTGATTATGAAAAATTGAATAAAGATGAGAAAATAGCCTATTTCATTAAAAAAATGAATCGTCCGGTAAGAGTTTGTGGTATGGTTAAGAATGAAGGAGAACCCGGAGGTGGACCATATTGGGCTGAAAATAATGATAAAACCATATCACTTCAAATTATTGAAGGCTCACAGTTCAACCAAAAAGATAAAAAACAAGTTAATATAATTAATAAATCTACACATTTTAATCCTGTTGATATTGTTTGCGGCGTAAGAGATTTTAAAGGTGTAAAGTTCGACTTAACAAAATATGTTGATAAGACAACCGGTTTTATTTCTCAAAAAACAAAAGCCGGTGTTGAACTTAAGGCACAAGAACTGCCCGGTTTGTGGAATGGTGCAATGTCTGATTGGAATACTTTTTTTGTTGAAGTGCCTGTTACTACTTTTAATCCTGTTAAAATTATTAACGACTTATTGCGTAAAGAACATCAACGTGAAGAAGATTTAATTGCAAAATAGATGCCCAAACTTCGTTCTTGTTACAACCACCAAGTGCTCAGCGAAGATAGACGATGACGAGATTGTGAAATTTGTTTAAGCATTGCATTATAGCTGTTCTCATTACATACTCGTTAGCTTTCATTGCATCGCAGCTCCAATAATTACAACGAACTAAAAAAAACAATGAAAAAAAATAAAGCAGATATTTTTACAATTTTTCCAGATTTGCAAACAGAACGATTAGATCTAATTGAAATTAAACAGAATCATTTAGCTGACCTTTTTAAATTATTCGGTGACGATAGTGTAACAAAATTTTACAATATCGAAACACTGACTGAAGAAAAAGAAGCTCAAAAATTGGTTGACTGGTTTAATACTAGATTCAAGGACAAATTAGGGATTCGCTGGGGAATAGTATTAAAAGGGAAAAACGAGATAATAGGAACAATTGGATTTAATAATTTTACAAAAGGACATCGTGCAAATATTGGTTATGACTTACAAAAAGACTATTGGAACAATGGATATATAACTGAATCTTTGACCGCTGTTTTAAAGTATGGATTTGAAGAACTAGAAATCAATAGGATTGAAGCAGAATGTATGCCGGGAAATATCTTTTCAGAAAGGGCTCTTAAAAGACTTGGATTTTTAAAAGAAGGTTTATTGAGAGACTGGATGTTATGGAATGGTAAACATTATGATATGATTATGTACTCTTTGATAAAAAAGGAATTTGTGTTAAGAAAAGCAACGAAAAGCTAACAAACGCTAAAATTAATTACCTGCTTTGGTGGTTTTTGAAAGTTAATTATCTTTGTTTGAATATGTTAGTAAATGGAAAGATATTACAAGAAAACGGCAACGTAATCTTAGCGCAGTCGTTAGTGACCATTTTAACGGCAATTCCACAATATCATATAAAGAAAAATTTGCATTTCTCAATTATTTGATTATAATAATGTGAAATATTAACAAAAAAGGAGATTTTTATGATTGAAAAAAAAACGTTTAATCCGTTAAGAAAACCAAGTATTTATGAAAAAAAAGAAATTGTAGAATTTTTGTACATACATTTAGAAAAATATGGTGATTCCAAATCAGACATAGAAAAAGCTGTTGATTATGCCTTAAAGGAATCATTATCGTTTGGAGGTTTTGTTTTAGTAGCTAAAGAAAATTTGGAAATTGTTGGAGCTGTAGTTGTAAACCAAACAGGTATGAATGGTTATATTCCTGAAAATATTCTTGTTTACATTGCTACGCATAAAGACCACAGGGGAAAGGGTATTGGAAAACAGCTAATGCAAAAAACTATTGAATTAGCCAAAGGAAACATTGCTTTGCATGTAGAACCCGAAAATCCGGCGAGATTCCTATATGAGAAAATTGGATTCACAAGTAAATATATTGAAATGAGATTAATAAAATAAGGACTTCTATGGCATTCATAACATTAGACACAAAAAAATTAAAAGCAAATTTTGAATTTCTTGACAATCTATTCAAAAAGAATGACATACAATGGTCTGTAGTTTCAAAATTACTCTGTGGAAATAAAGACTATTTAACCGAATTACTTAATCTTGGAATAAAGCAAGTTTGTGATTCCAGAATTTCGAACCTTAAAACCATTAAGAAAATTAATCCAAACATTGAAACCATTTATATTAGACCGCCAGCGAAACGTGCTGTCAGTAATGTTGTTAAATATGCTGATATAAGCATGAATACAGGAATACAAACTATTAAGCTCCTGTCTGAAGAGGCTAAGAAGAAAAAGAAAACTCATAAAATAATCATTATGATTGAATTGGGTGAGCTTAGAGAAGGTGTAATGGGCGATGATTTTATGGCTTTTTATGAAAGCGTTTTCAAATTAGAAAACATTCAAGTAGTGGGGATTGGTGCCAATCTATCTTGTTTATATGGCGTTTTACCAAATCACGATAAATTAATTCAATTAAGTTTATATGAACAATTAATTGAAGCTAAGTTTAACAGGCAAATACCATATGTTTCAGGTGGCTCTTCTGTAACTATTCCATTAATTTTTCAAAAATTATTACCTAAAGGAATCAATCATTTCAGGGTAGGTGAAACATTGTTTTTAGGCACAGATGTTTACAATAATAAGCCATTAAAGAAAATGAAATTTGATGTTTTCAGTCTCTATTCTGAGATTATTGAATTAATTGAAAAACCAATTGTTCCTACCGGAGAAATGGGCACTAATGTTGAAGGTCGTTTTTATGATTTTAACGAACAGCAGATAGGAAAAACATCCTTTAGGGCAATTATAGATATTGGCTTGTTGGATGTTGATGAGGCACATATTGAGCCTATTGATAAAGATATTAGTTTTGTGGGTGCAAGTTCAGATATGTTGGTTATTGATTTAGGTGAAAATAAAAAGAACTATAAGGCTGGAGATTTACTTAAATTTAAAATGGATTATATGGGTATATTAAGAATAATTAATTCAAAATATATAGAGAAGCGAATAAAACGGTAGTTTACTGTAAAATAAATAAATGTTCATAAATGATATGCAGCAATCATTACTATTTTCTGAAAATAAATAAAAATGTGGTGCATTTATGTTACAATCAACCAAATAGAGACAAGTCATAACTAATATTGCGTCAATTTAATTATGAAACATTTGTAGTGATAAAATAAATAGTTTCGTTGTGCCATTTAACCATATAACCATTGAGCCATTATCATTATTATATTTATCCCAAACTCGTGATGAAACCGTCTTGTATGTTTCAAAATTAATTTGTCGTGATACTTGTCTTTACTTTATGTTGAAAAAAAAATAATAAAAAGTTATTTAATATATTAATTAAGATTTTTTATTTGTTAATTTTGCAAACATGAGTTCAGTTTAAAAAGCGTCGCAAGGTTTTGTTCCCGAAGCATCGGGATTAATCAGAATAATATTTTTGTAGATAGAAGTTTTAAGAATTTATAATTTACCACGAGTACTCGAAACAGAACTCAACCATTTAAATAAGATAGTATGAATTTTGGTGATTTTCAATATACCGGTGATTTTCAATTTATTAATAATGATGGAGATAATCCTTTAGTGTCTCGATATGAAAATATGATAATTTCAGGTAAGAGTCAATATTTTGATATTTCTGAATTTGAGGATATTATTAATTATTATCTTTTTCGTGACAATGGACACAAAGCCGTTAATGTAGTAAATTATGCTATTAAATTACATCCTTATTCAACTGAGTTAAAGTTTAAACTTGCTTTTGTTTATTATAAATCAAAAAAATATTTATTTGCATTAAAAGTTTTAAATAAATTACAACAGATAGAACCTTCAAATCATGAAGTTTTTATTTTAAAGGGGAAAATTTTTATTTCATTAAATCAGACTAAGCAGGCATTACAAAATTTTCAACATGCAATATCGCTACAATCTGACGATGATTCTGTTAATGATTTGTATTTTGAAATTGGTGAATATCTGGAACAGGAAGAGAACTATCAATTAGCACTAAATTTCTTTAACAAATGCTATGAGATGGATAATGACGATGATGAAGTAATTTATGAGATAGCTTCTTGTTACGATATGAGTGAACAATACGATAAAAGTATCATTTTTTATCAAAAATTGTTAGATATTGACCCTTTTGATGATGAGATTTGGTTTAACTTAGGAGTGATTTATAATAAAATTGATGATGTTGATAAAGCTCTTGAAGCCTACGATTTTGCTTTAGCAATTGACCAAAAATCGCTTTTTGCAAGTTTTAACAAAGCAAATACTTTAGCAAATAATAAAAAATATTCCCAAGCAATACCATATTATATTGAGTTTATTAAAGAAATTGACGATAATCCTCAGGCTTTTTGTTATCTCGCCGAATGTTACCGTAATATTAACAAACTCGATAATGCTTTGGAATATTATGATAAAGCATTAAATTTTGATGACAATTATAGTGATGCTTTTTATGGAAAATCTTTAGTATTTTATGAAACTGAAAATTATACACAAGCACTAATCTCAATTTCTAAAGCAATAAAAATTGATAATATTAGTGATTATTTATTTCTTTCTGCAAAAATAAATACAAAACTTAACAAGTTTGAGAATGCCGAAAAAGCATATATTCAAGCTTTAGAGATTGCCTCGGATGATAAAGAAATTTGGATTAGTTATGCAAAGTTTTTTTATAATCAGAATAAAATAAGCAAAGCAATAGAAATTCTAAAAAAAGCAGATAAAATTATCTCTAATCAAGCGGAAATAAATTTTAGTATTGCAGCTTTATTAATGAAAAATAATAATGATGATCAAGCATTTGACTTTTTTGAAAAAGGACTGGAAATTGATTTTGATAAGTCTAATGTTTTTTTTAATTTTTATCCCCAAGCAAAATCAAACGAAAAAATTAATTTCTTAATAAACAAATATAAATAGTGATTGCAAGAAAAGGTTGTAAAGTGCGTTGTATTATAGTATTTGAATGATTTTGACAGGTGCGTTTTTTATTGTTAAATTGTTATTTTAAATTGTGTTGTATAAGATATTTAACAATTTAGTCATTGAACTATTTCTCAATTCTATAAAAAACTTAAATGGCAATTTTTTTTAATTTAATAGTAGAGTAAACTGTAAATTTTTTTGCAGGGACTATATAAAAAAAGCATCAATCAAAAACACAAATAATAAAAATTAAAAATGTAAAATTATGAGTAATTCTACAAATAGTAAATTCCATTTTGTATGTCGAAACTGTAAACACGAAATAAGTGATTTTAAAGAATGGTTTAGCTATGGACAAAAATGCCCTAAATGTGGAAAGAATTGGGTTGATACAGTTTATTCTCAGGATATTAACAAAATTAAAGAATTAATTTTTGAAAAAGAAGTTGAAGTAAAGAGTCTTTGGCATTATTTTGATTTTTTACCTCTTAATGATAAAAAAAATATTATTACTAATGGAGAAGGCGTTATTGATATTGATAGATGGGGGTTTCTTGAGAAATTTGCTAAAGAACAATATAATATTGATTGTACTGTTTATGCTTATCGTAACGACGATAACTATGGTACAGGTACATTTAAAGATGCTGCTGCAACATTAGTTGCAAGTGTTTTGAAAGAAAATAATATTAAAGAATATGCAGTAGCAAGTACAGGCAATGTGGCAAATGCTTTTGCCCGTTATCTTGCTGAAGCAGGCATTTCTTTATCTGTTTTTATTCCAAATGATGCTTTAAAAGCTAACGAAGCTGAAGTAAGCTGTTATGGTCAAAAAGTATATCGTGTTAATGGCGATTATGCAAAAGCGAAAAAAATAGCCGCAGAATATTCAAAAAAATATAATGTGCTTCTTTCATCAGGAAATACTGACCCAATGAGAGTTGAATCAAAAAAAGTTATGCTTTTTGAATGGTTAAGAATTTTAGGGGAAGTACCAAACGTATATATTCAGGCTCTAAGTGGAGGAACAGGTCCTATTGCTATTAACAAAGCTTATGATGATGTTAAAGATTTAGGTATAATTAAGAAATCGCCACGTTATATCTTGGTTCAACCAAGTCGTTGTGCACCTATGACTGCTGCCTGGGAAAAAGCGAAAGCAAATAATTACCCTCAAGGTTGGGAACAAGACTATCCTGTTTATGATAATCCTAAATCAAAAGTGCCAACTTTGGCAACAGGAAACCCTGCTACTTATCCTATAATCTCAAAAATCGTAAAAGATAGTGAAGGAGAAATTATTGAATATGATGAAGATAAATTAGTTGACGTTTCACGATTAATAGCTTATGAATCAACCGTTAGAATGGGTCCTGCTGCAGCTGTTGCTGTTGGTGGCTTTTTTGATTCTCTTAAGAGTGGTTATATAAAAGACGGCGATAAAATAATGATTAATATTGGTGAAGGCGTGAGAAGAGCACCTGACTTTATGAAAGAAATGATTTATACTACTAAAAATATTAGTTCTGTTGACGATTGTGAAAATTATGACAGAGCATCTTATAAAGAACAATTATGGAAACCTTTTAAATAAATTTTTATAAAAAAATAAGTATTTAAAAAGAAATAAATATATTTTAGTGCCGCCAATTTATTTTGACGGCATTTTTTGATTATAATACACAAGTTTAAAGTTTAAAGTTTAATGTTCAAAGTTTAATGTTTAACGTAATGACTATTAATGACCCCGATACGCTTCGCTACGGGGCAGGCAATCAATGACAATCAACAATATAAATAACTAAATATCAATTGAAAGAAAATATGAAAGATTACTTATTAAATTTCACTAAAGGTTTGGCAATGGGTGCTGCAAACGTAATACCGGGCGTGTCCGGTGGTACAATTGCTTTAATCACAGGCATATTTCAAAAAATTATTGATTCTTTTAAATCGTTCGATATCACAGCTCTTCGTTTGTTTTTTACAGGAAAATTTAAGGAATTTGCAAAGCACACTAATTTATATTTTTTAATTTCAGTCTTTCTCGGAGCCGTTATAAGCATATTGTCTTTTGCTAAAGTTTTATCATTTCTGTTCGATAATTATCCTATTCATGTTTGGTCTTATTTTTTTGGTTTAATACTTGCTTCGGTATTTTATGTTGGTAAAACTATTGATAAATGGTCTTTTTCAACTATTATTTTTTTTATTCTCGGAACAGCAATAGCAATTTTTATTTCGATATTAAATCCTGCCAAAGAAAACGATTCAATCCTTTATCTTTTTATATGTGGAGTAATTGCTGCTTGTAGCATGATTTTACCGGGTCTTTCAGGCTCTTTTATTCTAATTTTACTTGGTAATTATCATCTTGTTATGATCGATTCTGTTATTAATTTTGATATGTATGTCTTATTACCTGTTGTCTTTGGTGCAGGCTTTGGTTTGTTGGCTTTTTCTTATTTCCTTTCATGGATTTATAAAAAATATCGAAATCAAACAATTGCGATATTAACAGGTTTTATTCTTGGTTCGTTAAGTATCTTATGGCCTTGGAAACAAACCATTTCAACTTATATTGACAGGCATGGAATTGTTAAACCATTTATACAAAAAAATATCCTTCCTAATAATTATCTCGATATAACAAATAATGACCCTCATATTATGGCTGCAATTATTTTTGTAATTTTAGGATTTTTAACAATATTTATTCTTGAAAAATTAGCACAAGCAAAAAGTAAAACTACTAATTAGTGTCCATCCGTAAAGTCAATCATAATAGCCGTCATTGCGAGGGAGGTTTACCCTGTGAAATTGTTTACCAAGTGAAATGCGAAGCATATTTCACAATGGCGAAGCAACATTTAACAGGGAACGACCGAAGCAATCTGATTATTAACTAATTACTTATTTGAGATTACTTCTCCGCCAGCTGGCGGATCGTAATGACGACTTTACGGATGGACACTTTAGTGTGGATAAGCATTGATTAATTATTTACAATGATTTTTTATTAATTTGTTGTATTTTACCAACATATCTTTTAAATAAGCATTAATTTTTATAAATTTAAGTTTTTATTATCTGACAAATAAATAATTAACTTTACATTTTTAATTAGTGTTTGTACGAAAAATCTGTAACGTGCACTATACTTAAAATAGATAAAAATTTATTGTTTGAATGATATCCCGAACCATCGGGATTAAATGGCTAAATTGTTAAATTGTTATAATAATTGTCATTATATCTTAACAATAACAATCCGCCAGCTGGCGGACAATTTAGCAATATATTCAACCTATAGAATAAGCTATATTGCAATAATATTCGATAGTATAGAGTTTTTTTTACACACTAATTAGCTTTAAGCTATTCTAAATATAATTAATATTTTGATAAAAAAGTTTTCTGTCATATTAAGCATACTTTTTTTTCTTGCGTTAAATCTTTTCGCACAAGAAGAGCAAGGTTATCTCGAAATTAAAGGAACAGCCAAATCGGATAGGCGTGTTATTGCTAATGCTAAAGTTGAGATATACCGTAATTCTGTTAAAGTTAAAACATTAAAAACAAATGAAAGTGGTAAATTCAGCCTTAAATTAGACCTTAATAAATATTATATTATTAAGTTTGATAAGAAAGGTCTTGTCTCAAAAAAAGTGAGTTTTATAACAGATGTACCTAAAGACGAAATAGGAATTTGGACTTATAGATTTTCAATTGATTTATTTCCTATGGTCGAAGGCCTTGATATTTCAATATTAGACAATCCTATTGCTAAATTTAAGTATAACGATGCTACAGGTGAATTCGATTTTGATGAGGAATATACTGACGATATGCTTAAAAAAATTGATGTTCTTTTAAGTCAATATGAAGATTTGAAACAAAGAGCTTATGAACAAAGTATTGTAAAGGCAGATGCTTTATTTGATAAAAAAGAATATAAAAAAGCTCTTGAGATGTACGATTTAGCTGTTAATTACAATCCTTATGAGGAATATCCCGATGAGATGATTAGGCAGATCAAAAGAATTTTTTCTAAACAGGAAGCTCTGCAAAAATCTTATGACAAAGCTATAGCTCAGGCTGATAAAAATTTTGATATTCAAAATTTTAAACCTGCCAAAACATATTATAACAAAGCTTTAACATATAAACCTGATGAAGAATATCCAAAAACAAAAATTTTAGAAATTGATAAAATATTATACAATCTTCGAGCTGATGTTGATAAAAAATTAGCAGATGAAATGGCTTATAAATCTTATATTGCTACCGCTGATAAGAATTTTGATGATAAACAATATTCAAATGCTAAAGATAACTACAACAAAGCTCTTGAGATAAAACCAAATGAACAATATCCTCTTTATGAATTACAGAAGATTGAAAAATTAATTGCTGAGCAGCAAAATCTTGAAGCTCTTAATGCTCAAAAACTTAAAGCGTATAATGAATCAATAAAACAGGCTGATTTGAATTTTGATAATAAGAAATACATTGATGCTAAAGCTAATTATGAAAAAGCTTTATCGTTTAAACCCAATGAGCAATATCCTGAAGATAAAATTAATGATATTAATGATATTTTAGAAAAATTACAATCCGTTGATAAACAGTATAATAGAATAATCCAATTTGCAGATAATGACTTTAATCTAAAATATTATGATAAGGCTAAACAAAATTATGAAAAAGCTTCATTATTGAAACCCGAACAAACATATCCTAAAAATAAAATTGCTGAAATTAATAATCTGTTCCTTTCTTTAAAAGAAAAGGAAAAATCATATAATGAGGCAATTACACAAGGAGATGCTGCATTTAATCAAAAACAATATCAAAATTCTAAATTATTTTATAATAAAGCGTTAACATTTAAACCCGATGAACAATACCCTAAAAGCAAATTACTTGAAATAGATAAAATATTAGCACAGATAGACACGCTTAAGCAATCGTATCAGACAGCAATAGCTAGTGCTGATGGGGCATTTAACAATAAAAATTATCAATCGGCATTAGGTTTATACCAACAAGCATCAGGAATAAAACCAAACGAACAATATCCCCAAAATAGGATAACAGAAGTAAATAAGTTATTAGCAGATTTAGAAGCCGGCGAAAAATTATATAATCAGGCGATAGTTAAAGCAGATAAATTATACAGATCGAGTGAATTTGAGGAAGCAAAAACAATATATCAACAGTCATTAACTTATAAACCGGAAGAAGAATATCCGAAGACAAAAATAACAGATATTGACCAAAAATTAGCAGCATTACGCAGTGCAGAAGATCAACAAAAAGCAAATGAACAAGCATATAAAGAAGCAATAGCAAAAGGTGATCAATTATTTACAACAGAGAAATTTTTAGAATCAAGAACAGAATATGAAAAAGCATTGACAATAAAACCCGGCAAGAAATATCCCCAAAAAAGAATAAATGAAATAATAAAAAAATTAGCAGCCTTAGATAAGATTACCCAAAAATATAATCAAGTAATTGCCGCAGCAAATGGTAAGTTTAACATACAAAAATATGCAGAAGCAAAGAAAGACTATGAGAAAGCATTAGAGATAAAGCCAAATGAACAATATCCTAAAGATAAGATTGCAGATATTGAACAATTTTTTATAACACAGCAGAAGAAAGCAGAAGAAAAAGCAAAATTAGAAGCAGATTATAAAAATTATATAATGAAAGCTGATGCATTGTTTAAAGTAAAACAATATACGAATGCAAAAAGTGATTATCAAAAAGCATCATTATTAAAGGAAAATGAACAATATCCTAAAAGCAAATTACTTGAAATAGATAAAATATTAGCACAGATAAACACACTTGAGCAATCGTATCAGACAGCAATAGCAAGTGCCGATGGGGCATTTAACAATAAAAGTTATCAATCGGCATTAGGCTTATATCAAAAGGCATTGGGAATAAAACCAAACCAACAATATCCAAAACAAAAGCTTATTGAAATAAATAATATTCTTACTGATATACAGAATAAACAAAGTGAATACGATAAGATAGTTAAAGAAGCCGATAATTTATATTACTCGAAAAAGTATAATGATTCGAAACAACAATATGAAAAAGCACTGACTATTTTACCCGATGAAAAATACCCGAAAGAAAAAATTAGTGAATTGAGTAAACTTATTGCTTCTATCAAAAAAGAAAAAAAATCGCGTCAAGCATTACAGAAACAATATGATAATATAATTTCCAATGCTGATAAGTTTTTTAGTTCTAAAAATTATGATGATGCCAAAGATTTATATATTCAAGCACTCAGTATTTTCCCAAATGAAGAATATCCAAAAACAAAAATTAATGAGATAAATGATATATTTGAAAATATAAGGAAAGAAAAATTAGCTTCTTATAATGATGCTGTTTCAAAAGCCGACAGTTATTTTAAAGAAAAAAAGTATGCCGATGCAAAATCGTTTTATAAAAAAGCCTTAAGCATATTGCCTAATAAAGAATATCCAAACAATCAATTAGTTGAGATTAATAAAATTCTCGAACAAAAAGAATACGAAAAACAACAGCAAATGTTGTCTGATAAAAAATATCAAGATGCAATAAAAGAAGCAGACAAGTATTTTAACTCTACAGATTATGTGTCAGCTAAAGCTAAATATAAATTAGCATTAATTATTAAACCAAAACAAAATTATCCGCAAGATAAGATTGATAAAATAGATAAGCTTATTAAATTTCAAAATGAACAAAAGTTAGCCGCTGCTGAAAAAGAACGACAACGTAAAATTGATGAAGCTAAGTCCGGTTATGAGAAAGACGAAGAGTTTGATTTCACAGGTAAAGTAAGAGAAACAAAATTTTTATCTGATATGGCTCGTAAATATCCCGAAGGTGTTACTGTTGAACATTATAATAAACCACACAAAAAAATTAAACGTATTATTGTTAATCGTAAAGGTATTGCTAAAGAATACATTGAAGTAAAATATTCTTATGGTACTTATTATTTCCGTAACGGGCGAAATATTTCTAAGTATATTTTTTTATCTGAAACAAAAGAATGATTATGAACAAGATACTTTGGTTTTTTATTATAATTTTTTTTATTTCGTGTGATAATCACCCCAAAAAAGCAGATAATAATAAATCATCTATTGTTGATACTGTTAATTCTAATGTAAAGTATGCTTCCGGCTTTAATATTATTTATCATAAGAATTATAAGGTTTTGAAAGTATTTAATCCTTGGCAGGGTGCCAACAATGTACAATATGAATATGTGTTGTCTGATAACCCAAAAAAAGTGCCAAAAAAATATTCTGAGTTTCAGATAATTAAAACACCTGTAAAAAGAGTTATTAGCTTATCAACAACTCATATCGCTTTCATCGATTTTATTGATGAAACAAACAGTATTATCGGTGTTTCAAATATTAAATATATTAATAATAAAAAAGTAAATAAGCTATATCAACAAAATAAAATTGTTGAAGTCGGTTATGACCAAAATCTTAATTATGAGTTGATTATTAGCCTTAAACCTGATTTAATCATCACATATAGTGTTGATAATAAGTCTGTTAATTACATTAACAAGTTGAGGGGATTTGGAATACCGGTAATTATTAATGCTGAATATCTCGAAAGAAAACCTCTTGCTAAAGCTGAATGGGTGAAATTTATTGCTGCTTTTTATAATAAAAGTGATTTAGCAGATAAGAAGTTTAACATTATTGTTAATGAATATAATCAGCTCAAAAAAATTTCAGATACAATTACTTACAGACCAACAGTTTTAACAGGTTTGCCTTGGAAAGATACATGGTATGTGCCCGGAGGTAAATCATTTGCAGCACAGTTTATTTATGATGCCGGAGCAAGCTATGTGTTTAGCAGTGATACATCTCACGAAAGTTTAGCTTTAGATATTGAAACAGTTTTTGCAAAAGCCCGAAATTCAGATTATTGGATAAATACAGGCACTGCAAATAAAATTGACGACATTATTGACATCGACAGCAGATTAAATAATTTTTCAGCGTTAAAAAATAATATGGTTTATAACAATAATGCCATTATTAATAAATATGGGGGAGATGATTATTGGGAATCCGGAATTGTAAATCCACAAATTATTTTAAAAGATTTAATTCATATCTTTCATCCAAATTTTTTTCCTAATTATCACATGTGTTATTATAAGAAGATTTATTAAAAATATATCAATAAAAAATTATCTTTGCTTCCAATAATGAGTCCACTGTGAAAACTATCCGCCAGTTGGCGGATTAACCGCTTATCGGCTTTTGGGAGTGGACTAAATAATTAAATTTTAAGATAAATGTTAATAAAAAACAATCAAAGTAAACACATAACATTTTTTGCAATTTTAATATTATTATTGATTGTATTATTTTTTTTAGATTTATTTTTAGGATCGGTTAAGATACCTGCTAAAGATATTTTTAATATTCTTACAACAGCAGAATCAGGCAAGCCGGAATGGCTTACAATAGTAATTGATTTTCGTTTACCCAAAGCAATTACAGCAATAATTGCAGGAGCTGCATTGTCGGTAAGTGGCTTGCAAATGCAAACAATATTTCGAAATCCTTTAGCAGGTCCTTATGTGCTGGGTATTAGTTCAGGTGCAAGTCTCGGCGTTGCAATATTAGTTCTTGGTTTTTCTTCATTTTTTACTGCTAATCAGTTAAATTTTATGGGTAATTGGGCTGTAGTTGTTTCTGCATGGATAGGTTCGGGATTAATTCTCTTGTTAATATTAACTATTTCGTTTCGTGTTAATGATATTATGACAATATTAATTCTCGGCATTTTGTTTGGTAGTGCTGCTACAGCAGTGGTTAGTATTTTACAATATTTTAGCAGCGAATCAATGCTAAAAGCTTTCATTGTATGGACAATGGGTAGTTTAGGCAGTGTCTCTCGCTCTCAATTAAATGTTTTGTTGCCAAGTGTGATTATCGGATTAGTAATTTCATTAGCATCTACAAAAATTTTAAATGCTATGCTTCTCGGCGAAAATTATGCAAAAAGTATGGGCGTGAATATTAAAATATCAAGAATTTTAATTTTTATCAGCACTAGTATTCTTGCCGGCACAATTACTGCTTTTTGTGGACCTATCGGATTTATTGGTATTGCTGTTCCTCACTTAACACGAATATTGTTTAAAACAACTAATCATAATTTTTTAATCCCCGGCTCAATTCTAATAGGAGCAATAATTATGTTGTTTAGCGATATTGTCTCTCGTTTGCCCGGCTACAATACAACCTTGCCAATTAATTCTGTTACAGCACTTTTGGGTATTCCTATTGTTGTTTTTATTATTGTGAGAAATCACAAACTTTCATCGTTAATGTAGCTGATGCTCTTTCGGATTGCAAATCCGAAAGAGCGAGAGAACATTCCGTACGAACACTAATCAGTTGTAATTTTTTTATTGATAATTCTATTAATCAACAAATCTGAAAAGATTAATATCCACGCTGCTATTATTGTAATAGGAATTATAACAGGTATTTTATTTAAAAATGATAAATTAATATTAGAGAATAAGTTTGAATAAATATTAATAAAAACACTATTGTACGGTGAATTAAAATATGAGGAAGGTAAACTTATTAATACAATTATTAGAATTATTGCTGATAATATGATTATTCCAAATGCTTTTTTTGAGATAATTGGTTTGTAAATAATAGCTTTTTGTTTTTCTTGAGCAGTTATTTTTTTCATAAGTTGCTCAGTAAAATCAACAGAAGGCTCTTCAATCAAATTTTTTTTGAGTAAGTCCCTTGTAATATTATCATTAAATAAATCTTTTTCCATTATGTATTTAGTTTAGTATAAAAACAAATAATTTTAAATTTTTGACACACATTATTATGCACCGATTATTTTTTTTTCATCAATTGATAATATGTTTCAAAATACATTTTTGGGTTTTCCGTAACCAATTCTTGTATTTTATTAGAACCATATTTTTCTTCAATTTTCAGACCTATATAACAACCTACTATATAAAAAAGTCTATCACCGGAACACTGCCCTAACACATTTCCTAAAATTTCGTTTGTCAATTTTTTATCAGTATTTTCATCTAAATATTTAATTACTGAATTAAACTGGTTTATCTTTTCATTTAATGCTGTTGTATCAAGTAAAATCTTATAATCAGAATCAGAAATTTCGTTCATTTCTATTCGTTTATGATATGGTGTTAA
>JAUVJB010000203.1 GCA_030592465.1 Bacteroidota bacterium
AATATTTATACAAAATAATAAACAAAAGGTTACAAATATATATAGTTTTTTACATATATTAAAATTTTATTTTTTTTTTGATTTGTTTATATTAGATTTTTTATATCTTAGAAGTATAAAAAAATTAGCAGTATGATAATGAGTACATTTCCGGAAGTATTAATTTATTTATTAAGTTTTGCAATAATAGTAGTCTCATCAAATCAGATTTCAAAACTTTTTTTTAAGATAAAACTACCGTTAATAACCGGATTTTTATTTATAGGTATTTTAACCGGCCCTTATGTGTTAAATTTTGTACCACCAAAAGCAATAGAAAGTTTAGATTTTATAAACGATATTTCATTGTCATTTATAGCATTTGCAGCCGGAGCAGAGTTATACTTGCGTGAATTTCGCAGTCGTATGAAAAGCATCAGATGGATGACTTTTGGTCAATTATTTTTTACTTTTATTCTCGGCAGCGTTGGCATGTATTTATTAACTGACTTTATTCAATTTGCTGAAGGAATGTCAGTTGAAAGCAGGGTAGCAATTTCAATATTAACAGGCGTCATATTTGTAGCTCGTTCGCCTGTATCTGCCATTGCAATAATAAACGAACAAAGAGCCAGTGGTCCTTTTACACAAACTTCCCTTGGAGTAACAGTATTAAAAGATGTTTTGGTAATAATACTTTTTACAATTTGTTTGTCGGTCGCTCATACAATGATTAAAGGAATTGATTTTAGTTTTTATATAATTCTAATCCTTTTTTCAGAATTAATAACATCATTTTTAATAGGCTATATATTAGGGAAACTACTCATTTTCATTTTATCGTTACAAATAACAACAGAAATAAAAACATTTTTAATTTTAGCGTCAGGTTATGGTATTTATGTGTTAGCACATTTTATTAAAATATTTACTAAAAATCAATTTAACTATGAATTTTATGTTGAACCTTTACTTATATGTATAATAGGTAGTTTTATTGTAACAAATTACAGTAAATACAGAAGAGAATTTTTAAAAATAGTAAAAAAAGTAACTCCAATAATTTATTTAGTGTTTTTTACTTTAACCGGTTTATCTGTTTCGTTAGATGTAATAGCTGCCTCGTGGGCAATAGCAATAGTATTGTTTTTTTTAAGAATAGTATCTATGATAATCGGTTCATTGGTTGGCGGAACTTTAGGTGGTGATCCTATGCGTTTTAATAAAATTGGATGGATGCCATATATAACACAAGCCGGTGTAGCAATTGGATTATTAACAGTTGTTGAAGAGGCTTTCCCTGCATGGGGAGGTAATTTCGCTTCAATTTTGTTAACTGTAATTGTTATTAATCAAGTTATTGGACCTCCTTTGTTTAAATGGGCGATTAATTATGTTGGAGAGTCTCATCTACATGCACATGGAATTGATGGTGAACAGAAAGTTGTGATTTTTGGTTTAGAAAACCAATCATATACTTTAGCACAGCAGTTGAAAAGAAATAATTGGGAGGTTGATATTGTAACTTTAAGAACGAATTTTGATGATAATGATTATTCAGGTGTCAGTGTTAAGAAGATAAATGATTTTTCATTACAAGAATTAAAAAATTGTGGAGCTGATAAAGTAAGTACGATTGTTGCTTTAAAAACCGATGAAGAGAATTATGAAATATGTAAATTTGCTTATGAAGAGTTTGGTACAAAATCAATTATTGTAAGGTTAAATAATTATTACAATTATAATCGTTTTCAGGAATTAGGTGCTTTAATTGTTTGTCCTTCAACAGCCATTATTCGACTACTTGACCATTATGTTCGTTCACCACAAGCAACTTCATTATTATTAGGTGTTGGAGACAACCAAGATGCTGTTGACATTGAAATTAAAAACCAAGATATTCATGGCATTACATTAAGAAATTTACGAATACCTTCAGATATAATAATATTATCGACAAAACGAAAAGGGCAAATGATAATATCTACAGGTTATACAAGAATTAGACATGGAGATATTTTAACAGTTGTCGGCTCAATTAAAAGTATTGATGAATTAAGATTGCGTTTTGAAGGTGATTGAGTTTGATATTTTTTTGGGACAAACTCAAAAGTTGGAAATTTTTTGTTAGTTCCTATAATATTAATTTACTGAAGTTTCGGACTTGGTATATTGCTAATTATCAGCAATATATGAAGTTCTCGCAATGACGTCTATTATGATTGACTTTACGGATGCACGCTAATAAAAGTTATTAGACTGATTTATTCAGTCATATTTTTTAGCTTGTTCCCAAATAACATTCATTTCGTCTAAAGTCATTTCTTTAAGGTCTATACCTTTTTGAATGGTTTTTTTCTCAAGAAAATTAAATCGTTTAATAAATTTTTTATTAGTACGCTCAAGTGCATTTTCAGGGTCGATATCATACAGACGGGCAGCATTGATTAATGAAAACAAGACATCGCCAAATTCTGCTTCAATATGTTGTTTGTCGCTAATATGTTGTTTATCGCTGATATTGATCTCAACTTTTAATTCGTTTAACTCCTCTTTGACCTTATCCCAGACCTGTCTTTTCTCTTCCCAATCAAACCCGACAGCTTTTACTTTTTCTTGAATACGATTAGCTTTTACAAGTGCAGGTAATGACTTTGGCACACCTCCCAATACTGATTTTTTTCTACCTTTTTCGGTAAGTTTTAATCTTTCCCAATTTTCAGCCACACTTTCAGCATTAGCAACTTTCACATCACCATAAATATGAGGATGACGATAAATCAATTTTTCACACAAAGAATCTATAACATCATTAATATCAAAATAATTCGATTCTGAAGCTATTTTTGCATAAAATACAACATGAAGCAATAAATCACCTAACTCCTTTTTTATATCCAATATATTTTTATCAATAATAGCATCAGCCAATTCATACGTTTCTTCAATTGTATTTGACCGTAAACTTTCAAAAGTCTGTTTTCTGTCCCACGGGCATTTCTCCCTGAGTTCATCCATAATATTTAGCAATCGTTCAAATGCTTCTAATTTTTTTTTCATATATCTATATTTCACGCAAAAAAAAAAAATTATTTAAAAGGCTGTTAGTTCTACGAACACTGACAGGGCTTGCCATTGCCTAAATAGATTGACCGAATTTGAGTTATTAATAAATCTTAAACTCTGTCAGGAGCTTCGCACTCTGACAGTCCGCCAGCCAGCGGATTCTAAACATTAAATTTAAACTGTAGTTATCAATTATCCCCAAACGATATATCATCAGGCAATTCGTTTACATCGTCGCTTTGATAAGGGAAATGAGTTTTTAGTTGTTCGCCTGCCATTGTAATTCCTTTAACCAAACCTTCGGTAAATTTCTGTTCTTTAAAATATTCGAGCATAGTATTTTTAATATTTTCCCAAAAATCGTCGGGGACTTTTTCATTTATGCCTGCATCTCCCAGTATTGCAAATTTTTTATTTTTAATGGCTAGATAAAAAATTACACCATTTCTTAATTTTGTTTTCTGCATATTAAGTTTATTAAAAATATAAGCAGCACGATCAAGCACATCGCCTTTATACGATTTTTCAATGTGCACTCTAATCTCTCCCGAAGTATTTAGTTCGGCTTGTTTAATTGCATTTACAATTTCACCTTTTTGTTCTTTTGTAAAAATGTCAGAAGTTTTCATTTTTATATTTTTAAAATTTTACTTCGGGTGCTTTTTCTGCACCTTTTATAGCTTCAAAATAAGCTTTTTTGTCAAAATTAAACATATTTGCATATATATTTTTGGGAAATCTTCTTATATATGTGTTATAGTTTTGAGCTGCTTGGTTAAATTTCCGTCTTTCTACAGCAATACGATTTTCTGTTCCTTCTAATTGTGCTTGAAGTTCTAAGAAGTTTTGGTTTGCCTTTAAATCAGGATATCTTTCAACCACAACCATTAATTTCGAAAGAGCTGAAGATAAACCTTGCTGTGCTTGTTGAAACTGTTGAATGTTTTGAGCATTTAAATTATCAGCATTAATATTTACGCTGGTAGCTTTTGCTCGGGCTTCAATAACTTGAGTAAAAGTTTCTTTTTCGTGAGTAGCATAACCTTTAACAGTATTAACTAAATTTGGAATTAAATCAGCACGGCGTTGATAAACATTTTCAACATCTGACCATTGTTTGTTAACGCCTTCTTGTAAATTAACCATTGTGTTATATGTATTCTTTGAAGAAGAATAGAAAAGTAATAATATTATTACAATAACACCGAGAATTATCCAACCTTTTTTTTTCATAATTGTTTGTTTTTAAACGTTTATTATAATAACTATTTTAAATCAAAAATAGTATAATTTTTAATAATAAAAAAGGGGATATGTACCCCCTTTTTTAATTATTTATATTTTGTTACTGTAAGCAGCAAAATATATCTCTTATGAATTGGTTGCCCTTTCAAGTCGTTTAAGAATTGAGAAAATAAAAATACCTGATAATGTAGCAAATACAACTAATATTCCCCAGAAAACCCATAATTGCACATCGTTCCAGAAAAATCCTACAAGAGCAACGGCATAATTTCCTACGGCAGTTGCAGCTAACCAACCACCTTGCATTAAACCTTTATACTTTGGAGGTGAAACTTTTGAAACAAATGAAATTCCCATTGGGCTTAAAAATAACTCTGCTATAGTAAGAGTAAGATATGTACCAATTAACCAATTGGTGCTAACTAGCATATTTTCAGGAGCTCTAATTTCACCAATATCGCCTGGGGCATATCCTATTAGACTTAATGAACCAATTAGCATAATAATAAATGCACCGGCAGTAATGAACATACCAATACCAATTTTTTTAGGAGCAGAAGGTTCTTTGTCTTTAATTCTTAACCAGTTAAAGAAACCTACAATGACAGGTGTTAATGCTACGATAAAGAATGGATTAAAATGTTGAAACATTTGTGGAGTAAAAACATTAGATTCTGAATAACCGGTAAATCTATAGTATGCCAGCATTAAAAACGCAACAGAAGCAATTCCTCCTATTAATTTTGTTTTACCATCACTTGATTTTTTAAGGACAAATATTAAGCCGACAACAGCTGCAAATATTGATAGGAGCCCAAATAAATCGAATGCTATGTTTGTATATTTTCCAACATGATCAACAACATAATCTCTTGCAAATGCTGTCATTGCTGCACCATTTTGATGGAAAGCCATCCAGAAGAAAATAACTACAAAGAAAACAAGTCCGAGAGCAATTAATCTTTGTTTAGTTTGTTCAGGGCTAAGTTCAACAACATCATTTTTATGTTCTTCACTGGCAGCTTTTTGTTTTTCAGTAATATCAGCTTTTTTATAATATTTCTTAAAACCTTTGAAAATTAACATTGAAACAATAAGACTAATTGTTGCAACACCAAATGCCCAATGATAAGATTCGCCTAATGCATTAATATAATTTGTTGAAAATTCTGTGAGGCTTGAAAATTCAACACCTTGAGTAGTTGCTAGTTCTGTAAGTTTTTGTTGAACAGTTATTGATGATTCTGTGCTAAGTACATCACTGCCGTGCCCGTTAAGGAATTTATGAGCAAGTGCAGGAATATCGGCTTTGTAAAAATAACCGGAACCTTTTGACATCCAATTACTTACAGCTCCGGCAGCAGTAGGGGCAAACATTGCT
>JAUVJB010000283.1 GCA_030592465.1 Bacteroidota bacterium
AAATCCGCCGGCAGAACCACCATTACTTATCCACATAACAGGTGTATAAATAATTAAGCTGACAAATAATGAAATATAAACAGGTAATTCGAAAAAACCTTTTATTCTTGATAAATAATATGCTGCAATAAGAACCCCTGAAGTTAAAAGAGTAGCATAAATAGTTATTGGCGGTAAGTTAAGAATATAGTTGAATACAGCAGATTGAAACCCCAAAAAAATACCAATTAATATCACGGCATTTGCTATCCTGTGTTTGAGAGGATATTTTTCAGGTTTTCCTAATATTTTATTAAAAATATTGTTCAATTGTAATAAATTATAGCTTAATATCTGTTTAATTTACGTTTATTTCAATCTAATTTAATCTGTTTTTAAGCGAATACAATTTTTGTTTGTCTGTCTGCCATGCCTGCGGCAGGTAAACCGATAGGCAGGCAGCTTTGCTGCGATAAGGTATCTTACAATGTAAAGCTCTTCTTTGTATTAATGTTCGAATATTCTTCAATAACATAAATTGAATAATTTCCTTTTGACCAGTTAAGAACAGATAAATTTATATTAAAAGTATAAGACCCCGGTCCTTTTGCTGTTTGTTTTAATAATGTTTTAACAACTGTTCCGTTACTTTTCCTGACGTTTATACTGATAACAGCAGTGTTTTTAACAACATAATCAATTTTTCCCCATAATTTATCCGGTCTGTTTGAAAATAATCTTGATGTATCATTTGCAAATGTTAAAGAATACCAAGGTAATTCCAGTTTTTTTATGTCAGCAACAAGTTTTTTTAATTCATGTATAACTTCAGGTTTTTCATTGTGAATTGAACTAATCGGATGATCATCAGATAATACCCAAACAGCATGTTGGATTGCATCAGTAGGGAAATTGTTTTTATCAATGAATTTTGCCAAGCGTATCCAAGTTTTTGGTGACATAAAACCGATATTAAATTTTGCCCCTGCATTCGGACTTCTGTTTGTGCTTTGGCAACAAAAACCATAACCGGAGATTATTATACTTGCTAAAGGAGCTAATGTAATTTTAAAAGTTTTTAATATTAAAATATCTTGATAAGTGCTGTCATAAGATACAATCCTTCTTCCCGGTTCTATCAGAATATAGAGAGTATCATTTTTTAAATTTTTAATATTAAAATTAATACATTCTTCTGAATGCCCTCCTTTACTTGTGATTGTAGTAGCTATATCTCTGTCTTTCAGATGTTTTTCGATTGAAATAAATTTAATTTCATCATTTACTTCAGCTTCACAAAAGGAGAAAAAAGAAATTACAAATATTATAACTAATAATAATCGCGGAAGCATATTTAAGTTTTTCATAAAAAATTTAATTTTGACAGGAATAATAAAATTTGCTGAAAATATCTAACAAATATAAAAGTTTTTCAGGGAACTCACTAAAAAATATAATTTTGCTCCAAAAAGGTAAATTCGTAAAGTAGAACTAATAACACCCAAAAATTCACCGGAAAAACAAAACTCAAATAAAACCAATAACCAACCCCGGCGAAACAATACAACAAATTAAAAGGAAAACCTTTGTATATTCTGTTACAAAATCTTAATTTTAAAAAAAAATAAAACAACTAAAAAATATTTCTCACAAATCGAATATATCAGCAACAAAAACGTTTTGAGTTACGTATATACATTAAGTTTGTATATATGGCAACCTCTGAAAACCCTATGGGAACAAATATAATAAACAATCTGACTGCGTTAATTTTTTTTGCAATAACTACGGCTATTCCAAAAAAATTATGCCTTGCATCTTGTTCATTATATTTGTTTCTTGAAAGAAATTAATTAATAGAGGTTGCCATATAAATTTTGTGCATAGCAGCTCCAAGACCAAGCAAGTAATAAAAGACAAATATGGGATTAAACAAACAAGGTTCAAAACCAACCGGATACACAGGAAAGATAATTGGAAGATTAATGAATAAATTACATACTACTTTGTATGTAAAATATTTCAAAAACGATTTGCCGCCTGATAATTCAATAATTCTTGATATTGGGTGTGGCGGAGGAAAATTTATTAAATTCTTATCAGACACAAATGATACCTATAAACTATTTGGACTTGACCATTCTCCTGAAATGGTAGTGCTTTCAAAAAAAGTAAACAGACAGGCAATACTTAAAAAACAAGTAACGATAATTCAAGGTTCTGTTACAGCGATTCCTGTAAAGAATAACATTGATTTGGCAACAGCATTTGAGACAGTTCAATTTTGGACTGATATTGACGAGTCGTTTTCCGAGATTGTGAGATTATTAAAAAGGGGAGGTTCTTTTTTGATAATTAACAGATATCCCTCTGACGGAAGCAAATGGTGGAGAATAGCCAAAATTAAAAGTGACAGAGAATATATTACTAAACTTGAAAAGGCCGGATTTAGCGAAATAACTGTAGATTTTGATTTTAAAAAAGGATGGATAGTTGTAAAAGCTACGAAATGATAAAAATAATATACTCACAACAAGCAATATTGCTTGTTGTACGGGCGGGCTTCAAACTGCCTAAAGGTGTCCGCATCAGGCGGAAGCTGTGATGATGAGTATCTGCGAAAAGATTACACCGTGAGTGTAATTTTAGACAGACATCAATTTTCATAATACTAAAACTAATTAAAATGAGAAACATAAGTTGGCTTATACGCTTTATAACAAATAGATTTTTTATAATAATTTTATCATCGTTCTTTTTTTTAAATACATTGTCGGCTGTGAATATTAATACAAAAATTGACAGCCTTAATAATCTTCTTGAAACTTCCGCTGACATAGAAAAAATTGATATTCTGAATGAATTATCAACAGCTTATGACACAATATCACAGATTAAATCTTTAGATTATGCAATGCAAGCTCTTGAATTAACAAAAAAATTAAAAAATAAAGAAGATATTGCTATTTCTTTAAACAAGGTTGGAAGAATACAATATTTTCTGAGCAATTACGATAAATCAATTGATTATTTTCTTGAATCACTTAAAATACGAGAAAGAATCGGCAACAAAAAAGATATTGCACAATCATATAATAATCTTGGAGTAATTTACCTGTATTTAGCCAACTATAATAAAGCATTGGAATATTTGCAAAAAGCATGGGATGTGAGTGAAGGGGTTGGAGATGTGTCGTTTATGGCAAAATTATCTAATAACCTGGGGATTGTTTATATGAAATTAGTAAACTACGATAAAGCATTAGAATATTATCAAAAATCCTTAAACAACTGTATAGAAACTAATAATAAAAAACTAGAGGGTACTTGTTTAAACAATATCGGAATAGTTTATTGGTATTTAGAAGACTATAATAAAGCATTGGAATATTACTTAGATGCAATAAAT
>JAUVJB010000314.1 GCA_030592465.1 Bacteroidota bacterium
AAGACTCAACTGTAGCTAAGCCAAACTTTATTGACTTACATCGTATCATTTTTCCAAACGCAAATTATAATTTAGAACTAATTATTGCTGATAATAATGATGATAGCACAAAAACTTTTACTTTTTCAGATATTATTACAATTGATTACCTCTCAAACGACATCTGTTTTTCAGGTATTGAGTTAATTGATAAATTTACAAAAACAAAAAAACAAAATATTTTAAGTAAAAGTGGTTACGACATTGTTCCTTATGTTTCAAATTTCTATCCCAATAACGTTGATAAGATATCATTTTATACAGAGATCTATAATGTAAATAAAGTTCTTGAAGATTCAAGTGATTTCTTAATCAACTACTACAATGAGTCTTATCACTCAAAAAAAGCTCTTCATAATTTTAATAGTTTTCAAAAACAAAAAGTCAGCAGCATAAATATTCTTTTTAAAGAAATGCCAATAACAAAGCTTCCTTCAGGCAACTATAATTTAGTGATTGAAATTAGAGACAGACAAAACAATTTATTGAAAACAAAAAAGATATTTTTCCAACGAAGCAATCCCGGTATTGAATTTAATCCGCTCAATATAGTAGCGGTTGATGTAAATGGCACTTTTGTAAGCAAAATGACTGACATTAAAATTCTTTCCGACTACATTAATTCATTCTGGCCAATATCAGACAATGCTGAACAAAATTTTGAAAAATATCAACTCAAATCAGCCAATATAAAATTAATGCAACAATTTTTTTATAACTTTTGGGGAAAACGCAATAAAATAACACCCGAACAAGAATGGCTAAATTATAAAAAACAAGTTGACCTTGTTAACCAATCGTACAGCACACAAATAAGAAAGGGTTACGAAACCGACCGTGGCAGAGTGTATCTGCAATATGGCTCGCCAAATTCAATCTACGAAGGCAAACACGAACCAAGTGCTTACCCTTACGAAATATGGCATTATTATAAAATTGACGACCAAACAAATAAAAAATTCGTTTTTTATAATCCAAATATTGTAGGAGACGATTATGTTTTGCTTCACTCAGATGCAAAAGGCGAAATTGTCAATAAAAATTGGGAACGTCTGCTAAACAAGAGAAATACTCCTATTAACGACTTTGATAAACAGAAAGATGAAAATCATTTTGGAGGCAGTTTCGACGACGAATACAAAATTCATTAATACCATATAGTGTCTGAAAAAAAACTCTATAATCCCGAACATTCGGGATTATTGCAATACAGCTTATTATATGGATTGAATATATTGTTAAATTGTTAAATTGTTGAAATACAAATAATATTGGAAACAACAATTTACAATATTAATAAAAAAGCAGATTACAAAATTTTCTTTTAGATACTAAATTATTATAAGCTATTTTTTTCTTTTTCAACAAAAATTATCAAATGCAAAAAACATTTTTCTATATATTTTATATTTTTTCTTGGTTACTTTCATTACTACCTTTAAGAATTCAATACTTTATCGCAGACTTACTCTACTTCATTCTATACTACATTATTTCTTATCGAAAAAAAGTTGTTTATACAAATTTAAAAAACTCATTCCCTGAAAAATCTGAAAAAGAAAGAGAATCTATTGCAAAAAAATTCTATAGACACTTATCTGAACTTTTTATTGAAAATATTTATATTCATTTTATTAAGGAGAAAGAAATTTTAAAACGAGTAAAATTTACAAATATTGAAGTATTAAACAATTATTATGAACAAAATAAAAGTGTTATTGCTATTTTGGGACATTATGGGAACTGGGAACTTTATTTTGGTATGCCATTAATCACAAAACACATAAATATTGGCATTTATAAAGAACTTTCTAACAAATTATTTGATATATTTTTTAAAAAAACAAGAAAAAAATTTGGTGGCGTGCCTGTTGAAATGCACAATACTGTTAGAGCTATTATTAGATATGCAAAAGAAAAAAAATTAACTTTCACAGGATTTATTTCCGACCAAACACCTACAAAATCTGAGATTCATTACTGGACAAAATTCTTAAATCAAGACACTCCCATTTTTCTCGGCGTTGAAAAAATTGCAAAAAAAACAAACCAACCTGTTGTATATTTGAATATGCAAAAAATTAAACGCGGCTATTATCAGGTCGAAATAATAAAACTATTTGAAAACCCAAAAGATACTAAAGAATATGAGATTACAGAGAAACATGTAAAATTATTAGAACATTTCATAAAAGAAAAACCTGAATATTGGTTATGGTCTCACCGCCGATGGAAACACAAAAAACCTGAATAATTAAGCAGTTTTCAGCAGTTTAAAATTATCTTAAGGTTTTGCAAATTAAATTTAAAATATAATTGAAAATGGTTACATTGTTCAATTGCTCAATTGTTATATATAGAACTTGAACGAAAACTAAGTCATTTATGATTATTCGTCATTGCGAACGAAGTGAAGCAATCTGTAAATCAATGGATTGCTTCGGTCGTTCATCCCTCGCAATGACGAAAATATTGAGTTTTCGTTCAAGCACTATATACCATATTTGCATAAATTTCAATCCCGATGTTTCGGGAAACAATTTACAGCGAAATTCCCTTTTTTTTGATAAAAAATCTTTTAATTTTCACTGATAATAAAGTTTTTCGGCTTTTTATCCTCAAAATACGTA